>JAFAIV010000290.1 GCA_019236545.1 Actinomycetota bacterium
GAGAGGCCGAGCGAGGCGGCGGCCTCGTAGTCGCGCGTCAGGTCGGTGTCGAACATCGCGGGGTCGTCGGTCGAGATCGAGCACCGCACGCCGGCCGCGAGGAGCCGCGGCAGCGGGTGCTCCTCGAGCGACGCGACGGCCCTCGTCCGGAGGTTCGAGATGGGACAGACGTCGAGGACGGTTCCGCGGCCGGCGAGCTCCGCGACGAGGCCGGGATCCTCGATCGCGCGGATTCCGTGGCGGAGCCGGTCGGCGCCGAGCGCCTCGAGCGCGCCGCGCACCGACGCCGCGCCCACGACCTCGCCCGCGTGCGGCACCGACCCGAGCCCGAGCGTGCGCGCGAGGGCGAAGACGTCCGCGTAGGGCTCCGGCGGGAACTCGGCCTCGAGCCCGCCGAGCCCGACGCCGACGACGCCGCGGTCGCGGTAGCGCGCCGCCCACTCGACCGTCGCGCGCGCCTCGTCCTGCGTGAACCCGCGCGGGATGTCCGGCGTCAGCCGCACCTCGACGCCGTGCAGCTCGCGCGCCTCCTGCGCGCCCGCGCACACGCCCTCGAAGATCGACTCCCACGCGACGCCGCGCCGCACGCGCTCGGCCGGCGAGAAGATCCCCTCGAGGTAGACCGCGCCGTGCGACGCGGCCTCGGCGGCGTAGTCGACGACCATCTGCCGGAAGTCCTCCTCGGTGCGGAGCGCGTTCGTCGTCAGCACCCAGACCTCGATGAAGTGGCGGAAGTCGCGGAACGCGTAGAGCGACTCGAGGTCGTCGGGCAGCGGGTAGTCGTTCCGGCCGGCGATCGCCCGCAGCGTCTCCGGCTGCACCGTCCCCTCGAGGTGCACATGCAGCTCGATCTTCGGGAACGGGCGCATACCATCCAGCCTATGGGCAAGGCCTCCGACTGGCTCCGCGAGGAACGGCGCAACGTGCTCGGCCACTGGGTCGCGCTCTGCGTCGGCTGCGGCGCCGCCCGCCGCTGGTTCGAGGACTTCGAGTCCGAGGTGCCCGAGGAGTGCCCTCAGTGCGGCGGCGCGATGGTCCGCCGCTGCCCGAGCTGCAACGCACCGTTCTCCTCGATCGCGGTCGTCGACTGCGAGGAGTGCGGCACCCGCATCCGGGACGACGAGCTTTTCGGCTCGAAGATCCGGCGCGGGTAGCGACCTGCACGAATCCTTGGCAGACTGACTGCGGGAAAACGCGCTGGGCC
This sequence comes from Actinomycetota bacterium, assembly GCA_019236545.1. Classification (GTDB taxonomy): domain Bacteria; phylum Actinomycetota; class Thermoleophilia; order Gaiellales; family Gaiellaceae; genus Palsa-739. The sequence goes on from JAFAIV010000290.1 coordinate 1,205, forward strand.
GGGTCGGTCCTGCGCCGGAATTGGGGGAAATACCTTGCAGCAGAAGAGGGGACGCTTCGTCCCGTTCGTACTCGTGCTCGTCCTGGTGGCGCTCGCTGCCTCGGTCGCGCTGATCGCGCCCGGGCAGCAGGCTGCGGCCGCCGTCGGCACCTGCACACGCGACACGTCCTGGGGGGCGCCGGACTCGACGTTCGCGGCCCAGGTCTTGACGCTCGTCAACCAGCACCGCCAGTCGCTCGGCCTCGCGCCGCTCGGCGTCTCGCCGACGCTCACCGCCTCCGCGCAGTGGAAGTCGGCGCACATGGCGTACTACCAGTACATGCAGCACGACGACCCGGCGCCGCCGGTCGCCCGCACCGTCTCCGACCGGCTCGCCGCCTGCGGCTACCCGATCGGCACGGTCGGCTGGGGCGAGAACATCGCCTACGGCTACCAGACGCCGCAGGACGTCATGAACGCCTGGCTCAACTCGCCGGGCCACAAGGCCAACATCGAGAGCGCGTCGTACCGCGCGATCGGCGTCGGCGCCGTCCGCGGCGCCAACGGCTACTGGTACTGGACGCAGGACTTCGGGACGCTGCTCGACTCCGGGTCGACGCCGCCGCCGCCGGTCTCGTCCGGCCCGACCGCGCCGACGGTCTCGATCACGTCGGGCCCGTCGACCGGGACGACCGCGACGTCGGCCTCGTTCGGGTTCTCGACGAGCGGCTCGCCGACGAGCGTCACCTGCTCGCTCGACGGCGGGGTCGCGTCCGCGTGCACGTCGCCGCGGGCGTACTCCGGTCTAGCCGTCGGCTCGCACCGCTTCGTCGTCACGGCGGGGAACTCGGCCGGGTCGCAGAGCGCGACCTGGTCGTGGACGATCGCCTCGCCGGCCCCGTCGGGCGGCGGCGGTGGTGGGGGCGGGACGACGCCGGCTCCCGGCGCGCCGACGGTCAGGCTCGTCTCGGTCCCGACCCCAGGCGCGTGGTACTCCACGTTCATGTGGTCGACGACCGGCACCGTCACGGGCACGACCTGCTCGCTCGACGGCGGCGCCGCCACGGCCTGCAGCTCGCCGTGGTCGTACTACAACCTGCCGCATGGCTCGCACACGTTCGTCGTGCGCGTCGCGAACGGCTCCGGCGCGAGCAGCGCCACCTTCACCTGGGTGCAGTAGGCATCCGAACCGGCTCGGTCGCGGCGGCTCAGAAGTCCCGGAAGGGCGCCGCGACCGGGCCGTTCATGATCTGCGAGAAGCGGATCACGGTCACCAGGTCGTCGGCGGTGACCTGCCGGTTGTAGAGCTGGCTGAGGAAGGTCGCCATCTCGTCGGTGCGGCGGATCTCCGGGTTGTCGTGCTCGATCTCGCGCGGGGAGAGGTCGGCGAGGCGCTTCACCTCGACCTTGTCGATCACCGCCTCGAAGATCCGCTCGCGCGGCCCGAAGCGGACGCCGACGAGCACCTGCACGACCATGCCCTTCTTGTACTTCGCGGACTTGTCGCCGAGCCGGATGGTCGCGGACTTGCGACCGGAGCGGAGCTGGTCGGCGACGAGCGGCGAGTAGAAGTTCAGCGCGTACATGGGCTCGGATTCCGGCACGAGCGGGAGGCCCGTTCAGGCGGGCGAATCATAGGGGACGGTCGGCTCGACGTGAGCCCTCGTCACCTCGTCCGGCCGGCGGCAGCCGAGCAGGACGAGGCCGCGCCAGACCTCCTCGCGGAGGATCTCGAGCACCCGCGCGACCCCCGCCTCGCCGTCGGCGGCGAGCCCGTAGAGGAGCGGCCGCCCGACGAGTACGGCCTGCGCCCCGAGCGCGAGTGCCTTCAGGACGTCGACGCCGCGGCGCACGCCGCCGTCCACGAGCACGGGCACGCGGCCCGCGACCGCCTCCGCCACCTCGGGCAGCACGTCGAGCGTCGCGGCGACGCCGTCGAGCTGCCGGCCGCCGTGGTTCGAGACGATCACGCCGGCCGCGCCGTGCTCGACCGCGAGCAGCGTGTCCTCGCGCGTCAGCACCCCCTTCACGATCACGGGCCGCCTCGACCGTGAGGCGAGCCAGTCGACGTCGCGCCACGAGAGATCGGCGGCGATCGGCGCGTACGGGTTGCCGACGTAGGGGAGCGGCAGGTCGTCGGGAGCCCGGAAGCCGACGCGGGTGTCCCGCTCCCGCCAGAGCCAGTAGGGCGTGTCGACGGTGAGCACGACGGCGGAGTAGCCGCAGTCCGCCGCCTCGTCGAGCGCCGCCTCGGTGCGGGCGCGGTCGGCGAGGACGTAGATCTGCTGCCAGCGCGGCGCGCCCGGCGCGGCGGCGGCGATCTCCGAGTGGCGGTAACCGGTCAGCGTCGAGACGCACATCAGCGTCCCCGCCGCTGCGCACGCACGCGCGGTCGCGAGCTCGCCCTCGGGGTCGAGCAGGCGCTGCAACGCGGTCGGCGCAGCGAGGACCGGCAGCGCGAGCGGGATCCCCAGCACCTCGGTCGCGGTCGAGACCTCGGCGACGTTCGTCAGCATGCGCGGCCGAAAGCGCCAGCGCCTGAACGCCGCCACGTTCGCCCGCAGCGTCACCTCGTCGCCCGCGCCGCCGGCGAAGTAGCACCACGTCTCGGGTGGCACCTTCGCCTCGGCCAGCGCCTCGAAGTCGGCGATGGTGATCGGGTCGCTCACGCTTGCATCTTCTCCCATGCCTTCGCCGCCATCTCGCGCTCGCCCCCGTAGGAGAGGAGTCGTGGCGCCTCCTCGAGCGGCAGCCAGCGCGCCTCGGCGACCTCGACGCGCATCGCCTCGTCGATCTCGCCGAGGCGGCCGCGGCCGGCGCGCAGGAGGAAGAAGGACACGACCTTGAAGACGCGCTCGCCGCCGCGGCGCGTGTAGACGTACTTCACGTCGCCGAGCTTCTCGACGAGCCTGCCCTCGACGCCCGTCTCCTCCCGCACCTCGCGCACGGCCGTCTCCGCCGGGGTCTCGCCCTCGTCGATGTTCCCCTTCGGCAGCGCCCACGTGTCCCGCTTGCCCTGCGGGCGGATCGCCGCCACCATCGGCCGCCCGCGGACGACCCGGACGAGCACGCCGCCCGCGGAGAATTCCCGGAGCATGCAGGCGGTTCTAGCACAGCGGCAGGTTGGCACTTGCGGGCCGGGAGTGCCGACACTACAATGCCCTGGCACTCTCCGAGGGAGAGTGCCGAGTGTGTGTCAAGGGCAGTCAGGAGGATCTGGATGAACCTGAAGCCGCTTGGTGACCGCATCATCGTCGAAGTCCTCGAGGACGAGGAGACGACGACGAGCGGCATCGTGCTTCCGGATACGGCGAAGGAGAAGCCGCAGCGCGGCCGTGTCCTCGCCGTCGGCCCGGGCAGCCGGGACGAGAACGGCAACTACATCGCGCTGGACCTGGAGGAGGGCGACGAGGTCGTCTTCTCCAAGTACGGCGGGACCGAGATCAAGGTCGGCGTGGACGAGTACCTGATCCTGCGCGAGTCGGATGTGCTCGCGAAGGTCGTCGGGACGCGCGAGCCGGCCGGCGCAAGCGCCTAGGAAACCACGGAGGTAGGAAGGTCACATGGCTCACAAGGAGCTGAAGTTCAACGAGGACGCACGCCGCTCCCTTCAGCGCGGCGTCGACATCCTCGCCGACGCGGTCAAGGTCACCCTTGGCCCGAAGGGGCGCTACGTCGTGCTCGACAAGAAGTTCGGCGCTCCCACCATCACGAACGACGGCGTCACGATCGCCCGCGAGATCGAGGTCGAGGACGTCTTCGAGAACCAGGGCGCACAGCTCGTGCGCGAGGTCGCCACTGCGACGAACGACGTCGCCGGCGACGGCACCACCACGGCGACCGTGCTCGCCCAGGCCATCGTCCGCGAGGGCCTGAAGAACGTCTCGGCCGGCGCCAACCCGATGGGGATCAAGCGGGGCATCGAGACGGCGGTCGACGCGGTCGTCGAGAACCTCAAGTCGCAGTCCAAGGACGTCTCCGGCCGCGAGGACATCGCCCGGATCGCCACCGTCTCGTCGCGCGAGCGCGAGATCGGCGACGTCATCGCGGACGCGATCGAGAAGGTCGGCAAGGACGGCGTCGTGAACGTCGAGGAGGGCCAGACCCTGGGCCTCGAGCTCGAGTTCACCGAGGGCATGCAGTTCGACAAGGGCTACCTGTCGCCCTACATGATCACCGACCCCGAGCGCATGGAGGCGGTCCTCGAGGATCCGTACGTCCTCATCGCCAACCAGAAGATCGGCGCGGTGAAGGACCTCCTGCCGGTGCTCGAGCAGGTCATCCAGGCCGGCAAGCCGCTGCTGATCGTGGCCGAGGACGTCGAGGGCGAGTCGCTCGCGACGATCGTGGTCAACAAGCTGCGCGGCACCTTCCAGGCCGTCGCCGTCAAGGCGCCGGGCTTCGGCGATCGCCGCAAGCGCATGCTCGAGGACATCGCGATCCTCACGGGCGGCGAGGTGATCACCGAGGAGATGGGTCTCAAGCTCGAGAACACGAAGACCTCGCAGCTCGGCCGCGCCCGCCGCGTCGTCGTCGACAAGGACTCGACGACGATCATCGACGGCGCCGGCGACACCGAGGCGATCAAGGGCCGGATCAAGCAGCTGAAGCAGGAGATCGAGAACACCGACTCCGACTTCGACCGCGAGAAGCTCCAGGAGCGCCTCGCGAAGCTGTCCGGCGGCGTCGCCGTCGTCAAGGTCGGCGCGTCGACCGAG
>JAFAIV010000333.1 GCA_019236545.1 Actinomycetota bacterium
TCCCGAAGTCCTGGCTCTACGACGCCCTCCCGGGACGCAGCGGCAGCGCGATCGCGGTCGCCGGTGTCGGCGGGCTCGCCGGCTCGTTGGTCCCGCTCGTGCTCGGCCTCCTCGCGGGCGCGGTCGGCATCGGCGCGACGATGTGGGTGCTGCTACTGGCGCCGGTGGCGCTGCTCGCGCTACCGTCCAGGAGGTGACCACGACCCGGACATCGACAGCCCGCCGCGCGCGGCCGCACGTCGCCGGGTCGCGCGCGGACTAGTCCGCCTCGGGAACGTCCTCGGCGGACGTGTCCTTGGCCTCCGGGTCCGGGACCGGCGACTCGTCCAATTCCTCGTTTCGATCGTCTTCCCGGGGGTGCATATCCTTGGCGTCTTCCATGAAGGTCGTCCTTCCCGACAACTCGGAGCTCGAACTCCCCGACGGCGCGAGCGCCCTCGACGCGGCGCGCGCGATCGGGCCGAAGCTCGCCGAGCAGGCCGTGCTCGCGCGCGTCGACGGCCGGCCGCAGGACCTGCGGCTGCCGCTCGCCGACGGCGACCACATCCAGCTCCTGACCACGCGCGACACGCAGGACCCGGATGCCCTCTACGTCCTCCGTCACTCCTCCGCGCACCTGCTCGCGGAGGCGGTGCGGCGCCTCTACCCGGGCGTGAAGGTCGCGATCGGGCCGCCGATCGAGAACGGCTTCTACTACGACTTCGACTTCCCCGAGCCGATCCGCGAGGAGGACCTCGAGCGGATCGAGGCCGAGGTGCGGCGCGAGCTCGCCGAGGGCCGCTCCTGGACGCGCGAGGAGATCTCGCGCGAGCAGGCCCGCGACCGCTTCCTCGCCGAGGAGGAGCCGTACAAGGTCGAGCTCGTCGACACCGCCGAGGGCGACATCTCGCTCTACACCCAGGGCGATTTCACCGACCTCTGCCGCGGCCCGCACCTCCAGGACTCGAAGCCGATCAAGGCGTTCAAGCTCACCGGGCTCGCCGGCGCGTACTGGCGCGGCGACTCCTCGAAGCCGCAGCTGACCCGGATCTACGGCACCGCGTTCTACTCCCAGGCGGACCTCGACGCGCACCTGCATCAGCTCGAGGAGGCCCGTCGCCGCGACCACCGCCGCCTCGGCGTCGAGCTCGATCTCTTCCACCTCGACGACATCTCGCCCGGATCGCCGTTCTGGCATCCGAAGGGGCAGGTGATCTGGAACGAGCTCGAGGCGCTGCGGAAGCGCGAGAACGCGAAGCGCGGCTGGCTCGAGGTGCAGACGCCGCTCATCTACGACCAGCGCCTGTGGGAGCTCTCGGGCCACTGGGAGAAGTACCGCGAGCACATGTTCCTCATCCCGGAGCCGGACCGGACGTTCTCGATCAAGCCGATGAACTGCCCCGGGCACATGTGGCTGTACAACAGCCGGCTCCACTCGTACCGCGACCTGCCGCTCCGCTACGCCGAGGCGGCGCCGCTGCACCGCAACGAGCTCGCGGGGACGTTGCACGGCCTCACTCGCGTGCGCAAGGTGACCCAGGACGACGGTCACTGCTTCTGCACGCGCGACCAGATCGAGGACGAGATCTTCGCGTGCCTCGACCACGCGATGTTCCTGTACGACCTCTTCGGCCTCGGGGCGAGGTTCGAGCTGTCGACGCGGCCGGAGAACCGGCTCGGCACGGACGAGGAGTGGGACTTCACCGAGGGCGCGCTGAAGGCCGCGCTCGAGCGGCGCGGGCTCGCGTACGAGATCAACGAGGGCGACGGCGCCTTCTACGGCCCGAAGATCGACCTGCACATGGAGGACGCGCTCGGCCGCGCGTGGCAGGTCGGCACGATCCAGCTCGACTACGGCCAGCCGCAGCGCCTCGGGTGCACCTACATGAGCGCCGAGAACACCGAGGAGACGCCGTACCTGATCCACCGCGCGCTCTTCGGGTCGTTCGAGCGCTTCATCGGCATCCTCACCGAGCACTTCGCGGGCGACTTCCCGTTCTGGCTCGCGCCCGTCCAGGTGCGCGTCCTGCCGGTGGGGGAGAGCCACGGCGACGCGTCGCTCACCCTCGCCGGGCGGCTGCAGGACGCGGGCTACCGGGCGGAGGTCGGCGAGCCGAACGAGACGATCGGCAAGCGCATCCGCGATGCCGAGCTCGAGAAGATCCCGGTCACGATCGTCTACGGCGACAAGGAGAGCGACGAGAGCCTCGCCGTCCGCCTGCGCGGGGGCGAGCAGCTGACCCTCGGGCTCGTGGACTTGCTCACGAAGCTTGCTACCCTCTGAGTCCTGAAAAGCAGGAGCGGACCCGCTTCCTCACCTCCCGGCCGAGAGCCGCGCGGGGTTCAACCGAGTCTGAACGACGAGGAAACCGGGCCGCTGCATGCAGCGGCTTTTCAGTTTGCGACAGCGAATCGAGGAGGAGATAAGCCCATCTTGGTGATCTGCCTTTGAGGCCTAGAAGACGGCGCGTAGAGCCCGTCCGGCCCAGCAACCGCGACACGACGCGCATCAACGAGATGATCCGCGTCCCCCGCGTGCGGCTGATCGACTCGGACGGAGCTCAGCTCGGAATCAAGCCCACCGACGAGGCGCGCGAGTACGCCTACGGCAAGAACCTCGACCTGGTCGAGGTCGCTGCCCAGGCCGACCCGCCCGTCGTCAAGGTGATGGATTACGGCAAGTACAAGTACGAGGAAGAGCAGAAGCGCAAGCAGGCCCGAAAGCACCAGAGCCAGATCCAGGTGAAGGAGATCAAGCTCCGCCCGAAGATCGGCGTGCACGACTACAACACCAAGAAGGGCCACGTCGAGCGGTTCCTGAATCAGCGCGCGAAGGTCAAGGTCACGATCATGTTCCGCGGTCGCGAGACGACCCACCCGGAACGCGGTCGCGACCTGCTGCTACGGCTCGCCGAGGACGTGAAGGAGATCGGCCTGATCGAGTCGCAGCCCCTTCTCGACGGTCGCAACATGGTGATGCTGCTAGGCCCCACGAAGAACGCAGGAGTGAAACGAGATGCCGAAGACGAAGACGCGCAGCGCGGCGAAGAAGAGGTTCAAGGTGACCGGCTCGGGCCGGATCCTGCGCCGGCCGACGATGCGGAGCCACAACCTGGAGAAGAAGTCGTCGAAGCGTAGGCGCGGGTTCCGCAAGGACATCTCGCTCGCCGGCGCCGACGTGAAGGCCCTCAAGAAGATGCTGGGGTTCTGAGATGCCGCGCGTCAAGAGATCGGTCCACGCCCAGAAGAAGCGCCGCAAGGTCCTCGAGCAGGCCAAGGGCTACTGGGGCCGCAAGAGCACGCACTACCGCTACGCGAAGGAGCAGGTCGAGCACTCGCTCGTCTACGCCTACCGCGACCGGAAGGTGCGCAAGCGCGAGTTCCGGCGCCTCTGGATCACCCGCATCAACGCGGCCGCTCGCGCGAACGGGTTGTCGTACAACCAGTTCGTGAACGGGTGCTCCAAGGCGGGCATCGAGCTCGACCGCAAGGTTCTCGCCGACCTCGCCGTCAGCGACCCCGCCGCGTTCGGCGCGATCGCCGAGCAGGCGAAGGCCGCGCTCGGCAGCTGATCACCTCCCGTGACAACGAGCGGCTCAAGCTCGTCCGCAAGCTCCACGACCGGAGCTGGCGCGACAAGCTCGGGCTGCTCGTCGTCGAGGGGGAGGACCTCGTGGCGGCGGCCGGTGTCGAGCCGGTCGACCTGCTGCGGGCCGGGGAGGACGTCGAGCCGAAGCTGCTCGCAGAGGTCTCCGCGCTCGCGCACCCGCCGCGGGTCGTCGCCGTCTACCGGCGCGACGACCTGCCGCGCGGCGTGCGGCCGATGACGCTCGCGCTCTGGCGCGTGGCGGACCCGGGGAACGTCGGGACGCTCTTGCGGGCCGCCGACGCGTTCGGCGCCGGTGTGGCGCTCTCGGCCGGCTGCGCCGACCCGACGTCGCCGAAGGCGCTGCGCGCCTCGATGGGGGCGATCTTCCGCGTGCCGCTCTCCGAGTTCGACGAGCCTGCCGGAAGGCGCGTCGCGCTCGTCCCGCGCGGCGGCACGCCGCTCCCCGAGGTCGCCGTCGACGACGAGGTCGTCTTCGTCCTCGGGGCCGAGCGCGAGGGCCTGCCGGAGGGTGTCCTGGCGCGCTGCGACGAGGAGGCGACGATCCCACAGCCCGGCCCGGCCGAGTCGCTCAACGTCGCGATGGCTGGCGCGATCGCCCTCTACGAGCTGG
>JAFAIV010000341.1 GCA_019236545.1 Actinomycetota bacterium
CGACCGCGAGCCCGATGATCCCGGCGCCGACGACACCGATCCGCACCGGGCCAGCGTAGTGGGCGCGGCTGCCGGGACTAGCGGGGCACGCCGCGCAGGGTCCCGCTCGAGTCCCAGGCGCTGCCCAGCCGGGAGGTGACGGCGTCGTACAGGTTGGAACCCGACCGCATGAGGCAGTCGACGTCGCCGCCGGCGCAGGTCGCCCCGTGCGCCAGCCTGCGGAGGTAGTGGTGGTAGCCGTCGGAGATGCTCTGGAGGACGAGCGGGCCGTGGCACGTCGCGCCGACGCTCCAGCTCCCGCCGGTCTCGCGGGCGTTCACGACGATCACGATGCGGTACCCCGGGTGCCCGGCGATCACGCCGGACCAGGTTCCCACGAGCGGCCCAGCGGAGGCGTCTGCCACGGCGCCCGGCGCCATGGCGGCGCAGAGCGCAGCGATCACGACCAGAGCACGTCGGCGACCCACCGATGGGCGCGGCTGGGATCGAACCAGCGACCCCTCGCGTGTGAAGCGAGTGCTCTCCCGCTGAGCTACGCGCCCGAGGGCACCATCGTAGCCCGACCGCCGTGCAGGCGTTCGGAGGCGGCGGCGTAGAGGGCGAGCAGGTCCTCGCCGTCCTCCGGGTGCGCGGCCCAGCCGACGCGGGCGCTCCAGCCGCGGTCGCGGAGGGCGGCGACGTGCTCCTCGCCGTCGGCGCCGTCGACGACGCCCGCGCAGCAGGTCGGCGTCACGCGCGCGATCTCGCTCACGCCCGCGGCGCGCACGAACGGGCGCAGCTCGCGCCCACCCGCGACGTCCGCGAGGAGCAGGACGAACGGCTGCTCGCGCCGCAACCGTTCCCGCACCGCGGCCTCGAAGCCGGTCGTCGTCGAGATCCCCGTCTCGGGGTCGCGGTTGGCGAGGTGGAGCAGGTCGTCGAGCACCGTGAGCGCCTGGGCGAGCATCTGGCGCCCGCGGCTCGCGAGGAAGCCCGCGATCAATCCGGCGGCCATGAACGTGACGAGCCGCGTCAGCGCCGGCCCGGTCGTGAACGCGCTCCAGACGACCGCCTCCCGGACCGCGAGCTCCCAGAGGAAGAGCGCTCCGACACCGGCGAGCGCGCCGATGAGCGGGCCGGTCGCGGCGGCGGTGAGGATGATCGGGACGTAGAAGCCCTGGCTGATCCCGAGCCCCGGGCGCCCGTACTCGAGCAGCAGCCAGAACACCGCGGCCGCGCTGAGCGCGGCGGCGATCAGAAGCCGCTGCGGGACCGGGAGCCTCTCGACGGCACTGGGCATGCCGAGGTGGATTCCAGCAGCGGCGCGGGGCGGGGAGCAAATAGGTACGCGATGCTCCATGTGACAAAGGCGTAACGAAACGGCCGGTTGGCGCGTTCGGGGGGCATGTCCACGATCGAGACCACTTCGCAGCTGTCCCCCGCCCCAACCGAGTCCACGCACGGCTTCCGGCGGGACGTCGGGATCGTCGGCCTGATGTTCGTCTCGCTCGGGTCGATCATCGGCTCGGGCTGGCTGTTCGGCGCGCTCTACGCGGCGCAGCAGGCGGGGCCGGCCGCGCTGATCTCGTGGGGCCTCGGCGCCGTCTTCATGCTCGCGCTCGCGCTGATCCACGCGGAGCTCGGCGGCGCGTACCCCGTCTCGGGCGGCACCGCCCGCTTCCCGCACTACTCGCACGGCTCGGTCGTGGGCTACACGATCGGCTGGCTCTGGTGGGTCGGCGCCGCGACGGTCGCGCCGATCGAGGTCGAGGCGGCGCTCCAGTACTTCACGCACTACGTCTCGTGGCTGACGAAGACGTCCGGCGGCGAGACCGTCCTGACCGGCCAGGGCTACGCGATCGCCGTGCTGCTGATGGCGGTCTTCACGGTCGTGAACATGCTCGGCGTCCGCTGGCTCGCGAAGTCGAACACGCCGATCACGTCGTGGAAGCTCGCGATCCCCGTTCTCGCGCTGATCACGCTGATGGCGACGCGCTTCCACGGCGCGAACTTCCACGCGGCCGGCGGCTTCATGCCGTTCGGCTTCCACGGGGTCTTCTCGGCGATGGCGACGGGCGGCGTGATCTTCGCGTACCAGGGCTTCGAGCAGGCGGTCCAGCTCGGCAGCGAGAGCGCGAACCCGCGCCGGAACATCCCGGTCGCGGTGATCGGGGCGATGATCCTCGGCGTCGTCATCTACGTGCTGCTGCAGATCGCGTTCATCGGCGCGCTCGATCCGGCGAACCTCAGCCACGGCTGGAGCAAGCTCGCGTTCAACGGCCTCGTCGGCCCGTTCGCGGGGCTCGCGACGGCGGTCGGGCTGAGCTGGCTCGCGATCCTCCTCTACGTCGACGCGGCGATCTCCCCGGGCGGCACCGGCCTCCTCTACACGGCGACGAGCGCGCGCGTCGCGTACGGCGTCAGCCACGAGGGTTGGTGGCCGCGGATGTTCAGCCGGCTCTCGGCGCGCGGCATCCCGCTCGTGTCGACGGTGCTGAGCTTCCTGATCGGGATCGTCATCTTCCTGCCGTTCCCGGGCTGGCAGTCGCTCGTGAAGCTGATCACGGCGGCGTCGTCGCTCTCGTACGGCTTCGCGGCGGTCGCGGCGGCCTCGCTGCGCCTGCAGGATCCCGGCCGCGACCGGCCGTTCCGGCTGCCCGGGATGTGGGTGCTCGCGCCGTTCGGGTTCGTCGTCGCCAACCTCGTCGTCTACTGGTCGGGCTGGCCGACGGTCTGGCGCGTCGAGGTCGCGCTCGCGATCGGCTTCGCGGTCTTTGCCGGCTACCGGATGTTCGGCGACCGCGGCCGGATGCCGCGGCTCGACCTGCGGCCGGCGCTCTGGCTGCCGCCGTACCTCGTCGGCATCCTCCTGATCTCGTACTTCGGCCGCTACTCCGGGCGGAACTCGATCCCGTTCTGGTGGGACATCGCGCTCGTCGCCGTCTTCAGCGTCGCGATCTTCGCGCTGGCGCTCGTCGTACGCCTGCCGGACGACAAGGCGCAGCGGTACATCGAGAACCTCGACCCGATGTTCGAGGACGAGCTGGAGCCGGGAGCCGACGCGCCGCTCAGCCGGGAGGCGTGACGTAGGCTCCGGCCCGTGGAGGGCCGGCACATCGTCGTGACGGGGGCGGGGCGCGGGATCGGCAAGGCGATCGCGCTCCGCCTCGCGTCCGAGGGCGCGCGCCTCAGCCTGCTCGCGCGTGGGCTCGACGCGCTCGAGGCGACGGCCGCCGAGGCAGGCGGCGCGTTCGCGGCGGCGGTCGACATCCGGGACACCGAGCAGGTCGAGCGCGGCTTCGCCGCCGCGGTCGAGGCGAACGGGCCGATCCACGGGCTCGTCGCGAACAGCGGCATCGGCGGGCCGAACGAGCCGGGGGGCGGCGACCGCTTCCTCGACCTCGTCGCGACGAACCTCTCGGGCACGTACGCGTGCGTCCGCGCCGCCCAGGCGCGCCTCGCGCCTGGGCCGGACCGGCGCGACGTCGTGGTTGTCTCCTCGATCCTCGCCCGCATCGGCGTGCCCGGCTACACGGGCTACTGCGCGTCGAAGGCCGGGCTGCTCGGCCTCGTCCGCGCGTTCGCGGCGGAGCTCGCGCCGGAGAACGTCCAGGTCAACGCGATCTGTCCCGGCTGGGTCGAGACGGACATGGCCTGGGAAGGCATCGACCTGATGGCCGACGCGATGGGCGTCGACCGCGAGGCCGCGTTCCGCGAGGCAATGCGCGAGGTGCCGCTCGGCCGGATGGGGAAGCCGGAGGAGATCGCCGGGACGGCGGCCTGGCTACTCTCGCCCGACGCCCGCGGCGTCACGGGGCAGACCATCGACCAGAACGGCGGCGCGGTCATGCCGTGACCGGGCGAGCGCGAGCGACACCGCGCACAGCCCGGCCGCCACGACATAGGGGACGACGTCGCCGCTCGCCGCGGCGATCGCCCCACCCGCCGCCGGCCCCACGAGCGCCCCGGTCGCCCACGCGGCGTTCATCAGCCCGAACGCCATCCCCTGCGGCATCCCCGCGTGGTCGGCACCGTCGGCGATCAGCGTGAACGCGGGCGTGAACAGCGTCCCGTACGCCCCGCCGGCGAGGACGATCAGCGGCGCGTAGAGCAGCGGCCGCGGCCCCGCCGCGAGCGCAAGCGAGACGAGGACACCGGCGACGAGCGCGATCCGCACCGGGACGAACGCGCCGCGCCGGTCGGAGACGCGGCCGGCGAGCGGCGAGACGGCCGTCTCGATCGCGGCGCTGACGAGCCAGATGCCGCCGATCTCCGCCGCCGTCCAGCCCGACGCCGACAGGTGCAGCGGCCCGAGCGTCGAGAGGACGCCGAAGAGGAGCGCCGGCAGCGACATCAGCGCGAGGCCGGAGAGCAGCACGGGCGAGCGGAGCGCGCGGCCGAGCGCGGTGGGGGAGGCCGCGGCGCGCGGCGCGTCGTCGAGGCGAAGTGCCCACGCGCCGAGGACGACGGCGAGCCCGGCGAGAGCCGCGAAGACCGCGCGCTGCCCGGCGAGCGCGGCCGCCGCGCCGACGACCGGCCCGAGCAGCGCCCCGAAGACCGCGGAGCCCATCGCCGTCCCGATCAGCTGGCCGCGGCGCTCGCGCGGCGCCGCCGCGAGCAGCCAGGCGAACGCGCCCGCCCACGTGAATGCGCTGCCGCCGCCCTGGAGGAGCCGCGCGGCGACGAGCCCCCAGAAGCCGCCCGCGAACGCGAAGCCGAGGCTCGCGCAACCCATCAGCGCCAGCCCGAGCAGCACCGACCGCCGGGCTCCGAGCCGCGCCGCCGCGATCCCCCCGGGGATCCCGCCGACGAGCGCGCCGCCCGCGTAGGCCGCGACGAGCACGCCCGCGCGCGCCTTCGAGAGCCCCAGCTCGTGGGCGAAATGCGGCAGCAGCGGCGTCAGCGCCGCGTAGAGCATCGTGTCGACGCAGACCACCACGCAGACGAGCAGGAGCAGGCGGCGCACGACTCCCAGCCTATTGGCGTGTGACGATTCCGCGTGGTGCGCCGTACATCCGACGTGAATGCCATGCCGGCCTCGGTCGAGCAGCCGCGCGCCTTCGGCGCGCCGCCCTTCGCCGAGGTCGTCGCCGAGCACCTCGACGCCGTGTACCGCTACCTCGTCTACCTCACCGGCGACCGCTCCGCGGCGGAGGACATCGCCGCGGACACGTTCGAGAAGGCATTCCGGAGCTGGCGCCGCTTCGACCCGCGCCGGAGCTCCCCACGTACCTGGCTCTGCGGGATCGCCCGTACCGCTGCGATCGACTGGTTCCGGGCGGAGTCTCGCCGGCGCAAGCGGGAGGAGACCTACGCGCGCGACCTCGCCGAGACGGAGGACGCGGCGTTCGGCGAGGGGATGGCGCCGGAGCTCGAGCGGGCGCTGCGCGTCCTCTCGCCGGCGGAGCGCGAGGTGGTGGCGCTGCGGGTGCTGCTGGAGCTGGACGGCCCGGCGGCGGCGCGGGTGCTCGGGATCAGCCAGACCGCGTGCTCGACCCGGCTCAGCCGGGCGTTGAAGCATCTCGAGGAGGCGATGGGCGATGAGTGACGTGAGCGTCGAGCGGCTCGAGCTGCTCTTGCGTGGCGACGCGCCGCGCGACCCGGCCGAGGCGCGGCGGGCGGCGGTGCTGGACGGGCTTCGCGCGGGGACGCTGCAGGCGCCGCCTGCGTTGCGGGCGCGCGTGCTCGCGGCCGGCCCGGCGCCGCGGAGCCCGCGACGGCGGCTCGCGTTCGCCCTCGTCCCGGCCGCCGTCGCGGCGGCGGTGGTCGCCGCGGTCGTCCACGGCGTCTCGTCCTCCGGCACCGGCCCGACTCCCGTTCCGGTCGCCTCGCCGCCGGCCCCGGCGCCGTTCGAGCGGGCCGCGCCGCAGAGCTCCGCCGGGAACGCCGGCGCCGGGGCGGCGGCCGCGCCGCAGCACGCGCTCGCCACGCCGTCGATCGCCGACAACGGCACGCGCCTCCAGCACACCGACGCCTCGCTCGAGATCCAGGTCGCGGACGCGGACCACGTCTCCGCGGCGACGTCGCAGGCGACGCGGATCGCGACCTCGCTCGGCGGCTACGCCCAGTCCGTCCACTACGACAGCGGTGCCGGCGGAGGCTCGGCCGAGCTCGACCTGCGCGTCCCCGCGCAGAACGTACGCACCGCCATCGCCCGTCTCTCCGCGCTCGGCACCGTCGTCTCGCAGAGCCTGTCCGAACAGGACCTGCAGGCGCTCTTCACCGCGCAGACGAACCGGATCGCGGAGCTCCGCCGCCGTGTCGCGGCGCTGTCGAAGGCCGTCGCCAGCCCGTCCCTCCCGGACGCGCAGCGCGTCCTCCTCCAGCTCCAGCTCTCGGAGGCTCGGCGCTCGCTGAGCCAGTCGCTGAACGCGCGGAAGGGAACCGTCGCGCAGGCCGCCGACGCGAACGTCTCGGTCATGCTCGAGACGAAGCCGAGGGCCTCGGCAGTCCCGCCGCACCGCGGACGGCTCGGCCGGATGATCCACTCGGCCGCAGGCTTCCTCGCGCTCGAGGGGACGATCGTGCTCTACGCGCTCGTCGTCCTCAGCCCGCTGCTCGTCATCGCCGCCGCGGCCTGGTGGATCGCCCGGCTGCGGCGGCGGCGCGAGGAACGGCGCCTGCTTGCCGCCTGATGTGATGGAATAGGGACGTGCTGCTCGCGGGCCTCTCGACCGGACATCTGATCGGACTGATCGTCGTCGCGGCCGCGTTCATCGCCTTCGCCCTCTTCTCGTCCTTCGTGGCACCGAAGATCTGGCCCGATTTCCCCGGCAAGAACGGGCTCGCCCCGTTCACGATCGCGTGCTTCGTCATGTTCGCCGCGATGATCTCCGCCGTCGCCGTCTTCGGCCGCGACGCGCCGGAGGCCAAGGCGTCCGAGTCCGCGTCCGCGCAGACGGCCGCCGCGTCGGTGCCCGTCAAGGAGGTCGAGTTCAAGATCACGGTCGCGAAGTCGGTCAAGGCCGGCAAGACGACCTTCGTCGTCACGAACGCCGGCAAGATCCAGCACAACCTCGCGATCTCGGGCCCCGGCGTGAAGCAGACGTCGACGGCGCTGATCAACCCGGGCGCGAAGGCGAGCCTGACGGTGACCCTGAAGAAGGGCACGTACACCGTCTGGTGCACCGTTCCCGGCCACAAGGCCGCGGGCATGGTCGCCACCGTTTCGGCCTCCTGAGGCGTCCCGAGCCCCGTCCGGGGGTGCGCTATTTTGTCGGCTCCGGAGAAGTGGCCGAGTGGCTGAAGGCGGCGCCCTGCTAAGGCGTTAGGTGGGGAAATCCCTGCCTCGAGGGTTCGAATCCCTCCTTCTCCGCTTCGCGTACCATGCCTCGGCCGCGGAGGGGTGGCAGAGCGGTCGAATGCGGCGGTCTCGAAAACCGTTATCCGTCGTTAGGCGGATCGAGGGTTCAAATCCCTCCCCCTCCGCTTCACACCTCGCAACCCGAACGGATGAGCGCCGCTCGGCTCGATAGGGTCGTGGCGTGGAGGCGGTCGCCTCGGCGGGCTCGGGATCGATGGAGGAGACGGTACGGCGCGGTCCGTGGCGGCAGGCTGCCGACCGGTTCCGAAGGCGGCCTCTCGGGGTCGCGGCGCTCGCGTTCGTCCTCGTGCTGCTCGTCGTCGGGCTGCTCGCGCCGGTGCTCGCGCCGTACCAGGTCGGCCAGATCTTCGTCGAGCTCGTCTCGCGCCCGCAGAAGCCGCTCTCGCCGGGCCATCTGCTCGGCACCGACCCGCTCGGGCGCGACTTCCTGACGCAGCTGCTCTGGGCCGTGCGGGAGACGACGGTCACCGGCTTCTTCTGCGCCGGTCTCGCGACCGCGCTCGGCGTCGTCCTCGGTGTTCTCACCGGCACGGTCGGCGGCGCGCTCGAGGCCGCGGTGGCGTCGCTGTCGCGTGTGATCGTCGCCGTGCCCGCGATCATCGTCCTCGGCTACGTCTCGACCCGGGAGCCGACTCTGCTCTCGCCCTTCCAGAATGCGCTGTGGGTGGCGCTCGTCCTCTGGCCGGGCGTCGCCCGGGTCGTCGCCGAGAACGTGGCGTCGCTGCAGGGGCGCGAGTTCGTGGAGGCCGCCCACGCGGCCGGCGCGTCGCGGCCGCGGATCGTCGTGCGGCACCTCCTGCCCAACCTCTCCGGGCCGATCGTCGTGGGGGCGACGTCCCTCGTCGCGCAGGGCATCGTCGTCGTCGCGACCGTCCAGTACCTCGGCTTCTCGGCGAACCAGTCGAACTCGCCCACCCTCGGCGGCCTCGTCGCGGACGCGACCCGGGCCCAGCAGCTCGTCCTGTCCCAGGCGGTCGACCTCGGCGGGATCTGGTGGCTCTACGTCTTCCCGTCCGCGCTGCTCGTGGCGCTCCTGCTCGCGGTCACCTTCCTCGGCGACGTGCTCGACGAGGCGCTGAACCCGGCCGCCGGCTAGGCGCGGCCGATCCGCGGGTCGAGCGCGCCCGCCAGCGCCTCGCCGGCGAACGAGAAGAGGCAGACGAGCACCGCCGCCACGGTGACGATCGCCGTCAGCTCGAACGGGTCGGCGTCACCGAGCGCGGCGAGGAACGTCGACGCGAGCCCGCCGCTGTGGAAGACGCCGTCGGCCGCCAGGGAGGCGCCGAGCACCGCTCCCATCTCCAGCGAGAGGAGCGAGACGAGCGGCGCGAGCGCGGCCCGCAGCGCGTGCCGGTGGACGACGCGCCGCTCGCTGAGGCCCTTCGCGCGCGCGACCACGACGTACGGCTGCCCGAGCTCCACGATCACCGACGAGCGGAGGAAGCGGGCGTAGACGCCGATCAGCCCGAGCGCGAGCGCGACGGCCGGCACGGTCAGGTGGCGCACCCAGTCGACCGCGCCGCCCTGCGGCGGGCCGTTCTCCAGCCAGACGTCGGTCTGGGACGCCGCGCCGACCAGCGACCGCTGCAGCAGGTCGCCGATCAGGAACGTCGGCACCGCCGCGCCGAGGTACGCGAGGAAGCGCCACGAGACATCCATCCGGAAGCGCTGCCGGCGGGCCGAGGACGTGCCGAGCAGCGAGCTGCCGATCAGGACGAGCAGGAGGGCGCCGCCGACGAGCGCGGCCGTGATCCCCATCGAGTGCCACAACGTCGGGCCTATCGGCTGCCCCTCCGAGCGCAGCCGGATCGGGAAGCCCGCGGCGACGTCGGTCGAGACCGTGTTCCCGAAGCCGTGGTGCAGGACGCCGGTCGCCCAGTGCCACCAGCGGGAGACGGGATCGTCCTTCAGGTGGTAGTGGGCGAGGACGAACTGGCGTGCCGCGTGCCCGTGCGGCGTCGTGTCGAGCACCATCGGCCCCGTCGGGTCGAGCGGCGAGAAGGCCAGGAAGGCGAGGAACGAGACCGCGACGACGGTGGCGGCCGTCAGCACGAGCCGCCGCAGGACGTACCGACCCACGGCGCTGAATCTACAGCGATACCCTGACGCCGCTCGGAGAGGTGTCCGAGTGGTCTAAGGAGCGCGACTGGAAATCGCGTAGGTGCTGAAAGGTGCCTCGCGGGTTCAAATCCCGCCCTCTCCGCTGTCCGCCTGGAGAGCCGCCGCCCGGAGGCGGCGGCTCACGGGCGGCGCATCAGACGAGCCGCGCGCGGACGTGCAGCGTGGTCAGGCCGCGGATCATCCCGAGCTGGCCCGCGCTCATCCCGAGCGCGCGCGGGTCGACCGTCGTGGTCGCCTCGAGCTCCAGCTCGTCGCCGGCCTCGCGCTTCTGCGCCTCGAAGGTGAGCGGGACGCGCGTGCCGCGCGCCTCGAGCTCGCCGCTGACGCGGACGATGCCGCCGTCGAACTCGGTCACGTTCGTCGAGGTGAAGCGGACGTGCGGGTGCTTCTCGACATGGAAGAAGTCCTCCGAGCGCAGGTGGTGGTCGCGCTTCGTGTTCTTCGTGTCGAGGCTCGCGCCGTCGATCTTCAGGTCGATGCTGCGGCCGTCGTACGTGCCCTCGAGGCTGTCGAAGTGGCCGTGGACGGTCATCAGGCCCCAGAACGTCTTCTGCGCGAACTCGGCCGTCGAGCGGGCCGGGTCGAGCGTCCAGACCTTCGTCCGGGGTTCGTAGGCGGTGGTGGCCATGCGGTGCTCCTGTCTCTCCTATAAACGGAGACTGTTCTCCGTTTCAAGGAGACAGTAGCAAAGAAACGGACACTCATGTCCGTTTTTGTCCGCAGCGCTAGCGCCGGGTGGAGAAGCCCTCGATCGCGAGCGAGAGCACGCGGGTCGCGGTGCTCGCGCGGGCGGCGGGGTCGTGCTCGCGCGCGAGCGCGCCGTCGATCATCGAAAGCAGGAGGAGCATGTCGTCGACGGTCAGGTCGGGGCGGACGTAACCGGCGGCCTTGGCCTGCTTGAGGCCGCGTGCGATCACGTCCTCGAGCCGTCGCTGAAGCGGGGCGAACGCCTCGCCGCCCGCGTGCGCGCACTGCACCAGGCCGTGGAAACGAGCCATCGTGTCGACGAGCGACCGCATCACGACGAAGAAGCCGTCCGGCTCGTCCGCGTGGTCGGCGGCGACCCGCTCGAGCTCCTCGATCCACTCCTCCGACAGCGCCGCGACGAGCGCGTCCCGGTCGGCGAAGTTGCGGTAGACGGTCGCCTGGCCGACGCCGGCGCGCTTCGCGATGTCGAGCATCGCCACGTCGCCGGACTCCGAGAACAGCGAGCGCGCGGCGGCGAGGATCGCCTCACGGTTGCGCTGCGCGTCCTTCCTCGTCGAGATCGCCATGCGCCGAAGTATACGAAGCGGACGGATGTCTCCGTATCGCGCGAAGGACTCAGTCGTGGATGCGGGCGATCAGCTCGCCGCGCTTCACGACCTTCTGGTTCGTCCCCGCGAGCCGCACGTCGTGGCCCGAGTCCTTCGGGAACAGCACCTTGTCGCCCGGCGCGACGCCCTCCGCGTCAGGGCCCGCGGCGATGACGATCCCGCTGCGGCACTGCGCCTCGAGGCTCGCCGGCAGGATCAGCCCGGCGCGCGTCTCGGCCTCCTCCTCGGCGTATTCGATGACGACGAAGTCGTCGAGCGGCTCGAGCGTCAGGCGCGTCGGGCGGGGATCCTCCAGCACTGCGTCCACCATACTCCCAGCGGTGGCGCCGTCCCCCTTCGTCGAGCTGGACGTCGAGGGTCGCACCGTCAAGGTGACGAACCCCGACAAGGTCTTCTTCCGCGCGCGCGGGGAGACGAAGCTCGACCTCGTCCGGTACTACCTCTCGGTGGCCGACGGGATCGTGCGCGCGCTGTACGAGCGGCCGACCCAGCTCAAGCGGCACCCGGACGGCGCCGAGGGTGAGGCGATCTACCAGAAGCGCGTCCCGGAGAAGCGCCCGGACTGGATCGAGACCGCGACAGTCACGTTTCCGTCCGGGCGCACCGCCGACGAGCTGTGCGTCACGGAGGTCGCGCACGTGGCGTGGGCCGCGAACCTCGGGACGCTCGACTTCCACCCGTGGCCGTCGCGGCGGCGCGACGTCGAGCATCCGGACGAGCTGCGCATCGACATCGACCCGCAGCCGGGGACGGACTTCGGCGACGCGAAGAGGGTCGCGGCGATCGTCCACGAGACGCTCGACGAGCTCGGCTTCACCGGCTGGCCGAAGACCTCCGGCAACCGCGGCATCCACATCGCGTGCCGGATCGAGCCGAGCTGGGGCTTCCGCGAGGTGCGCCGCTGCGCGCTCGCGTTCGCGCGCGAGGTCGAGCGGCGCGCGCCCGAGCTCGTCACGACGGCCTGGTGGAAGGAGGAGCGCGGCGAGAAGGTCTTCATCGACTACAACCAGAACGCCCGCGACCGCACGATCGCGAGCGCGTACTCGGTCCGCGCGCGCCCGGACGCGACGGTCTCCGCGCCCTTCCGCTGGGACGAGCTCGAGGGGATCGAGACCGAGGACTTCACGATGGCGACGATGCCCGCGCGGTTCGCCGAGCTCGGCGACGTCCAGGCGGGGATCGACGCCGCCGTGAACGACCTGCGGAAGCTGCAGGAGTGGGTCGAGCGCGAGGAGGCGGCAGGCGTCGGCGAGGCGCCGTACCCGCCGAACTTCCCGAAGATGCCGGGCGAGCCGAAGCGCGTCCAGCCCTCTCGCGCGAAGAAGTCCGTCAAGGAGACTTGACAGCGCCGCAGTGTCAAGCTAGCTTTACATGTAAAGCGAACTTGACATGGAGAACGACGTGAGAGAGCTGAGGACGGAGCGGGGCCTCTCCCAGGGGGAGCTGGCCCAGGCGCTCGACGTGTCGCGGCAGACGATCAACTCGATCGAGAAGGGCCGCTACGTCCCGTCGCTCGGCCTCGCGCTCGCGATCGGCCGCTTCTTCGGGCGGCCGGTCGAGCAGATCTTCCGAGAGGAGACGGCATGAAGGTGAAGCGGTATCCGTGGTGGTTCATGCCCCTGTTCTCGCTCGGCCTCGGCGTCGCATGCCTCGCGGCGTTCTGGCTCGGCGGCGACCGGGACAGCGGGCTCGTGTCCTTCGCGATCCTCGGCGGCGTCGGGCTCGTCTTCGCCGCCGGCGGCCGCTCGGAGGCGATCCGCGGCCTGCGCGGCGACGGGCGCGACGAGTACTGGCAGCGGCTCGACCTGGCGGCGACGACGCTCGCCGGGTTGGCGCTGATCCTCGCCGTGATCGCGATGTGCCTCTGGGAGTGGGCGCACGGCCGCAACGGCTCGCCGTACGCGCAGCTCGGCGCGATCGGCGGCCTCGTCTACGTCGTGTCGCTGGTCGCCCTGCGCCTGCGCGGCTAGGCGAAGGATTCCCGGCCGCGTGCCCGAATTCGTGACATCAGTCACGACCGGGAGGTCAACGTGAACACGTGGTCAATGGAGCGGTGGGCGGCGTCCACAGGCGTGGGCTTCGTGATCCTGCTGCTCGTCGGCAATCTCATGCCGGGCTCGCCGGCGAAGTGGAACGCCTCGGCGATCGACATCCAGCAGTACCTGCAGGGCAAGCACAAGGAGCTCATCGTCGGGGCGATCCTGCTCGGCCTCGGCTACGTCCTCTTCCTCTGGTTCCTCTCCAGCTTCGCCGGGATGTTCCGCGAGGCGGGGCAGGGCCGGCTGGCGACGATCGTCTACGGCGCAGGCGTTACGACCGTCGCGATCGCGGCGGTTTGCGACGGCCTGATGCTCGCGCTCACCAAGATCACCTACACGGCCGATCCGAAGACCGTGGCCGCGATCTACGGCGCGAGCACATGGATGTACAGCCGCTTCTTCTGGCCGGCCGCGGCGCTCGCGCTCGCGACCTGCCTCGCGACGCGGCGCTCGAAGGTGATGCCGGACTGGTACGCGTGGCTGTCGCTCGCCGGCGCAGTGCTCTTCGTGATCGGCGGCATCTCGATGAAGAACTCCGGCTTCTTCTCGATCACCGGCGGGATGGGGCTGATCGGCTTCCTCGCGTTCGCGGTCTGGATCGCGGTGTCGAGCCTGCTGCTGATGCAGCGCACCGAGAGCGCGCCCGTCGCGCGCCCCGCGCTGAACTAGGCGCGCAGCAGGTCTTCCACGGCGAGGTCGTCCGGCCTTCGGGCCGGACGCACCTCGCGCCAGGTGCACTGCTCCGGGTCCTTGTCCGGCCGGAAGCGGAGCAGGCGCGTGCCGTGGCGGAAGCGGTGCTTCTCGAGCTTGTCGTAGCGCACCTCGACGACGAGCTCCGGCCGCAGCGGCACCTCCTCGAGCTCGCCGGTGCCCCAGCGGTTCGGCTCGGAGAAGCGGCGGTCGTTGCGCTCGTCGAGGAGCGGCAGCGTCTTCGCCGCGATCTCGGCCTGGTTCTTCGCGCCGACAGCGGCGGAGCCGACGTAGTCGAGGTGCCCGTCGTCGCGGTAGAGGCCGAGGAGGAGCGTCGCGATCGTTTCGCGGCCGCCCTTCTTGAAGCGCAGCCCCGCGACGACGCAGTCCGCCGTCTTGTACGGCTTCACCTTCACGACGGCCTCGCGCGAGCCGGGGAGGTACGGCAGCCCGAGCCGCTTCGCGATCACGCCGTCGAACCCGGCGGCCTGGAGGGTCCGCAGCCAGGCGCGGCCCTGCTCGACGTCCTCGGAGATCGGGGAGAGCGCGAACCCCTTCGCCACCTTCTCCAGCTCGGCGCGGCGCTTCTCGATCGGCTGCTCGTGCACCGGCTTGCCCTTCCAGAGCAGGAGGTCGAACGCCACGAACGTCGCCGGGATCTCGGCCGCGAGCTTGCGGACGCGGCTCTCGGCGGGGTGGAGGCGCATCTGCATCGCGTCGAAGTCGAGCTGTCCGCCGCGGGAGATGACGATCTCGCCGTCGAGCGCGGAGTGCGGCGGCAGCAGGTCGCCGAGCGGGCGCAGCTCGGGGAAGTAGCGCAGCAGCGGCCGGCCGTTGCGCGACCAGAGCGCGAGCTCGCCGCCGTCGTTCTCGAGGACGCCGCGGAAGCCGTCCCACTTCGGCTCGTACCGCCAGCCGCCGCCCGAGGGCAGCTCGGAGACGAGCTCCGCCTCCATCGGCGGGAACGGGACGCTTGGGCCAGGATTGTCGGACGCCACCGCGGGAGACCCTATCCGGCATGTCCGAGCTGAACGGAGAATGGGATCTGCACCGCCTCTCCGGGGCGCTTCCGCCGCTGAGCGCGCTGCGCAAGCGGATCGACGGCGACCGCGGCGCGACGGTGCTCCCCGGCGGGGTCGGCGTCCCGTTCGACGTCGTCGGGCGCGAGCTGCGCTACCGGCAGCCTTTCGCGATGGTCGTCGACGTGCTCGAGCCGGACGGCGAGGGCTGGCTCGGCCGCGCGACGGTCTTCGGCCGCACGGTCGGCGAGTTCCGGATGACGAAGCGCGGATAACCGCAAGATGGCCCGAGGTGGCCGCAACCCGCCCCGGGCGGCCGCGTCTAACCTCGTCGGATGCGGAGGGTGGTGGTCACGGGGCTCGGCGCCGTCACGCCGATCGGCGCGGACGCGCCCTCGACCTGGCGCGCCGCGGTCGCCGGGGAGAGCGGGATCGACTGGATCCGCGCCTTCGACGCGAGCGAGTTCCCGGTGCGGGTCGCCGGCGAGGTGAAGGACTTCGACCCGGCGGCGGTCGCCCCGCCGAAGGAGGCGCGCCGGCTCGACCGGAACGTCCTCTTCGCGCTCGGCGCGGCGCAGGAGGCGATCGCCGACGCGCGGCTCGACGGCGCCTACGACCCCGGGCGGATCGGGATCCTCTTCGGGACCGCGATCGGCGGCATCGCCGGGATCGTCGAGCAGGTGGACGTCCTCCGCGCCCGCGGCCCCGACCGGGTCGCGCCGACCTTCATCCCCAACGTCCTCGTCGACACGGCGAGCGGCCAGCTCGCGATCGCCACCGGGTACCGCGGGCCCAACTACGCGCCCGTGTCCGCGTGCGCGACCGGCTCGACGGCGGTCGGCGAGGCAGCGGAGCTGATCCGGCGCGGGGACGCCGATGCGGTGCTCGCGGGCGGCGGCGAGGCGTGCATCACGCCGCTGATCCTCGCCGGCTTCTGCGCGATGCGCGGGCTCGCCGCGGAGGAGGAGGACCCGCCGCGCGCGTCCCGGCCGTTCGACGCGACACGCGCGGGGTTCGTCATGGGCGAGGGCGCGTGCATCCTCGTGCTCGAGGAGCTCGAGGCGGCGCGGAGCCGCGGCGCGCCGATCTACGCCGAGATCCTCGGCCACGGCATGTCGAACGACGCGCACCACCTCGCGCAGCCCGACCCGGAGTCGCTCGGCGTCGCGGAGATGATGCGGCGTGCGCTCGCGCGCGCGGGGGTGGAGCCAGAGCGGGTCGGCTACATCAACGCGCACGGCACCTCGACGCCGCTCGGCGACGCCGCCGAGACGAGGGCGATCAAGGACGTCTTCGGGGCGCACGCGTACGAGCTCGCGGTCTCCTCGACGAAGTCGGTGACCGGTCACTGCTTCGGCGCGGCGGGGGCGGTCGAGGCGATGCTGTGCGTCCTCGCCGTCCGCGACGGCATCCTCCCGCCGACGATGAACTACGAGCACCCCGACCCCGCCTGCGACCTCGACTACGTCCCGAACGAGGCGCGGCGCGTCCAGGTAGATGTGGCGCTCTCGAATGCGATGGGCCTCGGCGGGCATAACGGCTGCGTGCTGGTGGGGAGGGTCGAGTGAGCCACGACTGGCTGGAGGCGGAGCAGTACGCGACCGAGCGCTCGACGCCGCCGACGGACGTCCTCCGGCGGCTCGGCGAGGAGACCGAGGCGACCCGCGAGGACGCGCAGATGTCGGTCGGCGCGCTCGAGGGGGCGTTCCTCCGCTTCATCTGCGCGATCAAGCGGCCGCGGCTCGCGCTGGAGATCGGCGTCTTCACCGGCTGGTCGACGATCGAGCTGGCGCGCGGGCTGCCGGAGGGCGGGCGGCTCATCGCGTGCGACGTGAACGAGGAGACGACGGCGGTGGCGCGGCGGTACGCGGAGGAGGCCGGCGTCGCGGGCCGGATCGAGTTCCGCGTCGGCGACGCGAAGGAGACGCTCGCGACGCTGGACGGGCCGTTCGACCTCGTCTTCATCGACGCCTGGAAGCCCGACTACGTCGACTACTACGAGGCCGTTCTGCCGAAGCTCGCGCCCGACGGACTGATCCTCGCCGACAACACGCTCGCCGCCCTGCAGGGGAACGAGGGCATCGAGCAGTTCAACGACTACGTCCGGGCCGACGAGCGGGTCGAGTGCGTGCTCGTCCCGATCCGCGACGGCGTTACGCTGATCCGGCGCCGCTGACGACCGCGGGGGTCAGGTCGCGCAGCAGGCCGAGGCGGACGTCCGCGGCGGCGAGCGCCTCGTCGTCCGGCGGGTAGGACGGGTTCGGGATGGCGATCACGCGCATCCCGGCCGCCTTCGCCGACCGGATGCCGGCGTGCGAGTCCTCGACCGCGACGCAGCGCGCGGGGTCGATGCCGAGGCGCCGCGCCGCCTCGAGGTAGACGTCCGGCGCGGGCTTGCCCTCTGCGACCTCCTCGGACGAGACGGTGACGCGGAATGCGTCGGCCAGACCGGAGACGTCGAGCACCTCCTCGATCAGCTCGCGGTTCGACGACGACGCGAGCGCGAGCGGGTACGCGGCCGCGAGCGCGCGCACGGTCGCGACCGCGCCGTCGACCAGCGGCAGGTCGTCCGCGTAGGCCGCGAGCATCCGCCGGACGATCTCGCGGTTGATCTCCTCGGGCGAGTCGGGCACGCCGGCGACCTCGTGCAGGTAGCGCGACCACTCCGGCGCGCTCATCCCCATCATCGCCCGCTGCACCTCGGCGTCGTACCGGCCGCCCTGCTCGCGCACGTACCGCTCGCGCACGGCGTCCCACACCTCCTCGGACTGGATCAGCACCCCGTCCAGGTCGAAGACGACCGCCTCGGTCACAGGGCGTGGTACGTGCTCTCGCGGTAGACGAGCGCCTGCAGCGACGGGCCCTGCTCGATCGAGACCGGCCGCGCGACGAACAGCGTGTGGTCGCCGACGTCGTGCTCCGACTCGGTCTCCGCCTCGATCCAGCCGAGCGCGCCCTCGACGAGCGGCGCGAAGCGGCCCTCGCGCGTCTCGATGCCGCGCCAGTGG
>JAFAIV010000053.1 GCA_019236545.1 Actinomycetota bacterium
TCGTCTTCTTGACCGACGCGACGAGCGTCTCCTCGTCGAGCGGCTGCAGCGTCCGCGGGTCGACCACCTCGACGGAGACGCCCTCCTTCTCGGCCTCCTCCGCAGCGCGCAGCGCCTCGTGGACGAGGCGGCCGGTGGCGACGACGGTGACGTCCTCGCCCTCGCGGTGGACGCGCGCCTTCCCGAGCGGGATCGGCTCGATCTCGTCGGGGACGGTGCCCTTGATCGGGTAGAGCGTGCGGTGCTCGAAGAAGACGACCGGGTTGTCGTCGTAGATCGCCGACCAGAGCAGGCCGCGCACGTCCTCCGGCGTCGACGCGAACACGACCTTCAGCCCCGGGATGTGGACGAACCACGCCTCGAGCTGCTGCGCGTGCTGCGCGCCCGGCGACCAGCCGGCGCCGCCCTGCGTCCGGAAGACGACGGGGACGGTGATCTGCCCGCCGCTCATGTACCGGTGCTTCGCCGCCTGGTTGACGATCTGCTCCGAGGCGAGCGTCATGAAGTCCTCGTACATGATCTCCGCGACCGGCCTCATGCCCTGCATCGCGGCGCCGATCGCCGCGCCGGCGAGCGCCATCTCGGAGATCGGCGTGTTGCGCACGCGCTCCCGCCCGAACTCGGCCAGCATCCCCTGCGTCACGCCCATCGAGCCGCCCATCTCGGCGATGTCCTCGCCGAGGACGAAGACGTCCTCGTCCTGGCGCATGGCGGTGACGAGGGCGTCGCGGACGGCCTCGCGGTAGGTCAGCTCAGGCATAGATGTTCTTGAGCGCGTCCTCGGGCGCCGGGTCGGTGCCGTTCTTGGCGAACTCGACCGACGCCTCGACGATCTCCTGCACCTCGGCGTCGATCTCGGCGAGCTCGTCTTCGCTCACGCCGATGCGCTCCTGGAGGATCGTGATCGGGTCGCGCGTCTCGCGGAGCTTCCGCGCCTCGTCCTTGTCGCGGTAGACCTGCGGGTCGCCGATGTAGTGGCCCGAGAAGCGGATGGTGTCGAGGTGGACGAAGACGGGGCCCTCGCCGCTGCGCGCGTGGTCGAGCGCCTTGCGCGCGGTCTTGTAGACGGCCTCGACGTCCTGGCCGTCGGCCTTCAGCGCCTTCATCCCGAACGCCTTGGCGCGCTCGGAGAGGTCGCGGATCGGCGAGTGCTGGCTCTCCGGCGTCGACTCGGCCCACTTGTTGTCCTCGAGCACGAAGACCGCCGGGACGGTCCAGAGCTGGGCGAGGTTGAGCGCCTCGTGGAAGGTGCCGATGTTGGTCGCGCCGTCGCCGAAGAACGCGACGGCGACGCGCGGCTCGCCGCGCAGCTTGAAGGCGAGCGCGGCGCCGGTGATCTGCGGCAGGCCGCCGCCGATGACGGCGTTCGCGCCGAGGTTGCCGCGCTCGACGTCGTAGAGGTGCATCGAGCCGCCGTAGCCGTGCGAGCAGCCCTCCTGCTTGCCGTAGAGCTCGGCCATCAGCTCGTTCGGGTGCGTCCCCTTCGCGAGCGTGTGCCCGTGCGCGCGGTGCGTGGAGGCGATCACATCGCCGTCCTCGAGCGCGCGGCAGACGCCGACGGCGCAGGCCTCCTCGCCGATCGCGACGTGCAGGAAGCCCGGCAGCTCGCCCGCGCGGAAGCGCTCCTCGACCTTCTCCTCGAAGCGCCGGATGAGCAGCATCTCGCGCAGGACGTCGCGCAGATCGCCCTTCGCGAACGCGTTCGACTTCGCCTCCACCTTGGCCACGGCCGGAGTGTACGGTTCGCCGCGTGAGCCTCGTCGAACAGTGGAACAGGGTCGAAAGCGGCCTGGATCCGAGGTGGGCGGACGCCCGCCTGAGCCTCCGGATCGAGGACGAGACGGCCCGAAGCCGCGCCGCTGCGCTGCTCGCGCCGGCCGGCCCGGGCGTCGCCGGGAGCGAGATCCGCTTCTTCACGGCGCGCCGCGGCAGCGGGGTCGGACCCGAAGCGGTCCGGCGGATGTTGAAGCGAATCGACGCAGAAGGCATCTCCGGCACCTTGACGCTCGTCGCGAGCGACGCCGCGCCGCCCGAGCCGGCGGTTTCGCGGCCGACCGCTGCCGCCGAGTGGGACGCCGCGCTCGCCGTCCTCCCGTCGGACTGGAGCGACATCCTCTGCGAGCTCGAGCTCGACTCGAGCGCGGACATCGAGCGCGCGGCAGTCCTCGTCGAGGCGCTCAACCCGATCCAGGGCACCGGGCGCCCCGGCTTCCGCTTCCGCAGCGCGCGCGAGCGCGGCTACGGCGCGTCGGCCGGGATGGTGCGCCGCTGCCTCGAGCGGCTCGACAACGAGGGCATCGGCGCCGAGGTACGCGTGCTCGACGTCCGCTCGGACACCCGGCCCGTCTACACCCAGGGCCCGGTCTGGTTCGTCGGCGGCAAGCAGCACTAGCGATGGCCGACCCGGTCTCCTGGAAGGTCGTCGAGCCGGGCTGGAGGGTCGTCTCGAGCGACGGGCAGTCCATCGGCACGGTGCACGAGGTGCTCGGCGACCTCGAGGCGGACATCTTCGACGGGCTGAACGCGAACACGGGCCGGCTCCTCGAACGGCGCTACATCCCCTCCGAGCAGGTCGGGGAGATCGAGGAGGGCGCGATCCACCTCACGATCCCCGCCGACGCCGTTTCGGAGCTCGACCCGCCCGTTTCGTAATCCGGCCGCCCGGCAACTCCGGTCTCGTGCGCAGCGACCGGACAGTCCTGATGGCGCTCGGCGGCGCGTTCGCCGTCGGATACGCGCTCGCCAAGGGCATAGACTGGCTGGGACATGCCCATCCGCGCGGGTAGCCGTCCCGGCCTCGCCGAGGCCGCTCGCCAGGTCGCAGACCATGCGGCCACGATCGCCCGGCTCGAGCTCCGGCTCGCGGCGCAGGAGGTCAAGCGCAAGGTGGTCGCGCTCGGCATCGGCGTCGGGATGCTGGCGGCGGCCGGGCTGTTCGGAGTGCTCGCGCTGCCGCTGCTCGTCGGCGCCGGAGTCGCCGCGATCGCGCTCGTGCTGCCGGTCTGGGTCGCGCTGCTGGTAGGCGCGGGCGGCGTGCTCCTGCTCGCCGGCCCGCTCGCGGCCGTCGGGCTCGTCCTGCTGAAGCGCGGGTCGCCGCCGGTGCCTGAGCAGGCGCTGACCGAAGCCCGCCTGACGACGGAGGCGTTGAAGAATGGCCGCCACTGAGCCCCGCACCGAAGCCGAGATCCGCGCCGCGATCCGGGAGGAGCGCCAGCAGCTCGCGGAGTCCGTCGAGGAGCTGCGGAGCGACCTCGGCGAAGCGACGAACCTCGGCGCGAAGCTCGGCCGCAACCTCGTCCTCGTCGCCGGCGTCGCCCTCGCCGCGGGCTTCGTCCTCGGCGGCGGGGTCGGCGCGACGGTGCGGTACTTCCTGCGCCGCTCGCGCGAGACGAGCTAGGCCCGCAGCACGGCGCCGAACCGTGCCGCGAGCGCGTCGACGATCGCCTGCCGCACCGGCGCGACGTCCTCGTCCGTGAGCGTCCGCTCGGGCGAGCCGAAGGCGACGCGGAACGCGAGCGATCGCTTGCCGGCGCCGATCTGCTCGCCGCGGTACTCGTCGAAGACGGACACCTCGCGCACGAGCTCGGCCTCGCGGATCGCCTCGATCAGCTCCGCCGCCGGCACGTCCTCGTCGACGACGAACGCGAGATCCTGCAGGACGGACGGGAACGTGATCACGTCCTCGTAGAGCACGCGCCCCGGCAGCGAGGCCGCCAGGTCGCCCAGGTCGAGCTCGAATGCCGCCCAGCCGCGTCCGACCGCCGGGTGCACCTCGCCGACCCAGCCCTGCGGCAGGCGTCCCGTCTTCCCGGGATGGAGCAGC
>JAFAIV010000372.1 GCA_019236545.1 Actinomycetota bacterium
ACGGACAGCGCCTCCAGCATCAGCGCCGGCCGCTTGTCTTCCAGGATCGAGACCACGAGCGTCCACTCGCGCTCCGGGAGGCGCGGGAGGAGGTAGCCGAGGCCGGCGAGGTTGTGGGCGCCGTCCCAGAGCTCGAGCGGGCTCTCGGCGCGCCGCTCGAGCCGGCCCGCGAGCGCGACGCCCTCGGCGGCGTGTGGGTCGACCTGGCGCCCGAGGAACGACTCGGCCGCGGCGACGGCGAGCGCCAGGTTGCTCGCGCCGGCGGCGATCACCTCTGCCGCCCCGTTCGCGAGCGCAAGCTCGCGCCACTGGTCGTCGCCCAGCACGACCGTCGTCCCGGGCTTCACCACCGCGAGCTTCTCCGCCGCGATCGCCTCGCGGGTGTCGCCGAGGACGTCCATGTGGTCGAGCGCGACGTTCGTGAGCACGACGACGCGCGAGCGCAGGACGTTCGTCGCATCGTGGCGGCCGCCGAGCCCCGCCTCGACCACGGCCGCGGCCACGCCGGCCTCCGCGAACGCGAGCAGCGCCGCCGCCGTGAGCGCCTCGAACTGCGTCGCCCCGAGCGCGTCCGCGGCCGGGCGGACGGCTGCGACCGTCGCCTCGAAGTCCGCCTCCTCCCCGCCGACCCGGATCCGCTCGCTCCAGCCGCGGACGTGCGGCGAGAGGTACGCCCCGACCGAGAGCCCCGCGTCGCGCAGGAGCTCCTCGGTCATCCGGGTCGTCGTCGACTTGCCGTTCGTGCCGACGACGTGGACCGAGGGGAAGGCCTCCTGCGGGTCGCCGAGCCGCGCCAGTAGCGCGCGCATCCGCTCCGTCCCGAAGCCGTCGCGCGGCCACGGCGAGAGCGACTCAACCCAGCGCGTCGAGCTCACGGCGGAAGCGCTCCAGCTTCTCGCGCTCCGCGTCGACCACCTCGGGCGGGGCCTTCGCCACGAAGCGCTCGTTGGCCAGCATCTTCTCGGCGCGCTCGATCTCGCCGCGGAGGCGGTCGCGCTCGGCGTCGACGTTGCCGTTCGCCTTCACGCGCTCGGGCCGGACGACGGCGTCGAAGATCCGCTTCTCGTCCCCCTCCAGCGGCGTCAGCACTGCGCTCCGCCGGAACCGCTCGGCCGCCTCCTGCACGCGCGCGAGCGCGCCCGCGTCGGCCGCGAAGCGCGCGTCCGGCTCCGGCCACGGCGCCACGATCAGCCGCGACTCGCGGCCCGGCAGGTTCGACCAGATCTCTTCGGTCACGTGCGGCAGCACCGGGTGGAGGAGCTTGAGCAGCCGCTCGAGCGCCGCGAACGCGGTCGCGCGCGTGTCCGCGTCCTCGAGCCGCGGCTTGATCGACTCGAGGTACCAGTCGCAGAAGTCGTCGAAGGTGACGTGGTAGAGCCGGTCGACCGCATGCGAGAAGTCGAACGCGGCGAGATCGGCCTCCACCTCGGCGCGGGTCGCGTCGATACGGGCGAGGATCCAGCGCTCCTCGAGCTCGCGCGGCCGCGCCTCCACCTCCTCGCCCCCCGCCATCAGGAGCAGCCGGCTCGCGTTCCAGAGCTTGTTCGCCAGGCGGCGACCCTCCTCGACGGGGCCGTTCGACCAGCGCACGTCCTGGCCGCTCGACATCTTCAGCAGCCCGTAGCGGGTCGCGTCGGCGCCGTGCTGCTCGATGATCTCCAGCGGGTCGATCCCGGTGCCGAGCGACTTGGACATGCGCCGGCCGTCGGGGGCGAGGATCGTCGTGTGGATGATCACGTCCTCGAACGGGATGTCACCCATCAGCTCGAGGCCGGACATGAGCATCCGCGCCTCCCAGAGGAAGATGATCTCGCGCGCCGTCGAGTTGACGTGACCCGGATACCAGCGCCGAAGCTCGGGCGTGTCGTCCGGCCAGCCGAGCGTCGCGAACGGCCACAGCGCCGAGGAGAACCACGTGTCGAGCACGTCCGTGTCGCGCGTCAGCTCGCCGGAGCCGCACTCGGCGCACGCCGCCGGCTCGTCCTCGGCGCAGGTCACGTGACCGTCCGCGCAGTACCAGATCGGGAGCTGGTGGCCCCACCACAGCTGGCGCGACACGTTCCACGGCCGGATCGAACGCAGCCATTCGAGCGCGACCTTGTTCTGCACCGGCGGATGGAATGTCGTGCGGCCGGACTCGATCGCCTCGATCGCGGCGGCCGCCATCGGCCCCATCTCGCACCACCACTGCAGCGACACGAGCGGCTGGATCCGCGTGCCCGAGCGCTCGCAGTGGCCGACCGAGTGCCGGTAGCTCTCGCGCTTCTCGAGCAGGCCCTCCTTCTTCAGCCACTCGACCACGTAGTCCGAGGCCTCCTCCTCGGTCAGGCCGAGGAGCAGCTCCGGGATGTCGCCCGTCATGCGGCCGTCGAAGCCGATCACCGTCAGCTCGGCGAGGCCGTGGTCGCGGCCGATCTCGAAATCGGTCGGGTCGTGGCCGGGTGTGATCTTCAACGCGCCGGTGCCGAACTCCATCTCGACGCGCTCGTCCGCGATCACGGGCACGTGCCGTCCCACCACCGGCACGACCACCTGCTTGCCCACGAAGTCGCGGTAGCGCTCGTCGTCCGGGTGCACGGCGACGGCCACGTCCGCGAGGATCGTTGCCGGACGCACGGTCGCGATCGTGATCGAGCCGGAGCCGTCCACGAGCGGGTAGCGCGCGTACGTCAGCGCGTCGTCGACGTCGAGGTACTCCACCTCGAGGTCGGAGATCGACGTCCTGCAGTCGCTGCACCAGTTGATGATCCGGTTGTCCCGATACATCCAGCCGCGCTCGTAGAGGTGGACGAAGAACCGCATCACCGCGCGGACGTAGCCGTCGTCCATCGTGAAGCGCTCGCGCTCGTAGTCGAGTGAGCAGCCGAGCCGCCGGAACTGGCGCATGATCACGCCGCCGTATTCGTGCAGCCACTCCCAGACGCGCTCGACGAACTTCTCGCGGCCGAGCTCGAGGCGGGAGATGCCGTTGCGGCGGAGCTCCTTCTCCACCACCGCCTGCGTCGCGATCCCGGCGTGGTCGAAGCCGGGCTGCCAGAGCGTGTTGAAGCCGCGCATCCGGTGCCAGCGCACGAGCGCGTCCTGGATCGACCCGTTGAGGGCATGGCCCATGTGCAGCGCGCCGGTCACGTTCGGCGGCGGCACGGCGATCACGAACGTCTCGCCCGGCGCCTCCGGATCGGCGTGGTAGAGGCGCTCCTCCTCCCACGTGCGCTGCCAGCGCTCCTCGACACCCTGCGGGCGATACAGCGAATCCATCGGTGCGGGGTCAGGCAGCGACTATGAATCGAGTATGCCACAACACGCGAACACGACCTGTCACGTCTCGATCTCGCTCGACGGCTTCATCGCCGGCCCCGACCAGAGCCTCGAGCAGCCCCTCGGCCGCGGCGGCCGGGAGCTCCACCTCTGGCACATCGAGGAGCCGCTGAGCGAGCCCGACCGGCGCGCGGCGGACCTCCTGATGCGGCCGCGCGGCGCCTACGTCATGGGGCGCAACATGTTCGGTCCGGTCCGCGGCGAGTGGACGGGCGACTGGCGCGGCTGGTGGGGCGACGAGCCGCCGTACCACGCGCCCGTCTTCGTCCTGACTCATTACGAGCGCGAGCCGCTGGAGATGGAGGGCGGCACGACCTTCCACTTCGTCACGGGCGGGTTCGAAGAGGCGTACGCGGGGGCACTCGAGGCTGCCGACGGCCGCGGCGTCGACATCGCGGGCGGCGCCTCGACCGTGCGGCAGGCGCTCGCGGCCGGCGTCGTCGACGAGCTCGTCCTCGACTGGGCGCCGGTGCTGCTGGGGTCCGGCGAGCGCATCTTCGAGGGCGTGGGCGACCTGAAGCTGGAGCCGTTCGAGACGATCCACTCGCCTCTGGCGACGCACGTGCGCTACCGCGTCGGCTAGCGCCCGGCGCGGGACGCCTGCCAGTCGCGCGGCGTCGCGCCGACCTGCTCGAGGATCGTCTCCAGCAGGACGAACGAGGAGAGGACGTGCTCGCGCGCGAGGGCGCGGGCGCCCGCGGCACTGCCGGCGACGAGCGCCTGGCGGATCGCGCGGTGCTGCTCGGCGTTCCGCGCGTAGAGGTAGTCGATCGAGTGGTCGCCCGGCGCCCAGACGGCCGGGCCGGAGAACGTCCGGCGCGCGCTCTTCGCGAGCTGCTCGACGAGCGGCAGGTCTGCGACGCGGTAGATGACGTCGTGGAACGCATGATTCGCGCGCACCCACTCGCCCATGATCGAGCGCCGCTCCTCGCCCGGCTCCTTCGCGCGGAGCTCCTGCGAGACGCGCGTGAACCGGGTCTCCGCCGCCTCCAGCTCGTCGAGCGCCTCGGGCGTCATCCGCGTCGCGGCGACCTCGGTGGCGAGGCTCTCGAGCTCCGCGCGCACCATGAAAGCCTCGTGCAGGTCCTCTCGGGAGATCGTGCGCACGCGCACGCCGCGGTTCGGCACGAAGGAGACGAGCCCGAGCGCCGCCAGCCGGCGCAGCGCCTCGCGGATCGGCGTCCGCGAGACGTTGAACTGCTCGGAGAGCTGCTCCTGGCGGAGCACCGTCCCCGGCTCGAGCTCGCCGGAGACGATCGCCTCCTCGATCACCAGCGCGATGTCGTCGGCCTTCGTGCTGTCGAGGCTCACGCCTCGGAGTCTAGAGGCCTTGTCAGTCGCGGTCGTGATCGCGCTCGCAGAAATCCGGGCACTCGCACTCGGCGGTCTCGGCGGTGCAGCGATCCTGCTCCGCCGGCGCCTCGATGGTGGTCTCCGGGCTCATGCCAGTGCCTCCTCGGCGAATTGCGCCTCCTCCGTCGAGCCGCGGAGGGCCAGCGTGGAGCTCTCCGGGGTCACGGCGGTGGCGACGAGGTCGAAGTAGCCGGCACCCACCTCGCGCTGGTGGCGGGTCGCCGTGTAGCCGAACTCCTCCAGCTCGAACTCGTGCTGCTGGAGCTTCACGTAGGCGGTCATGTGGTCGGTCGCGTAGCCGCGGGCGAGCTCGAACATCGCCGCGTTCAGCGAGTGGAAGCCGGCGAGGGTGATGAACTGGAAGCGGTAGCCCATCTCCGCCAGCTCCGTCTGGAAGCGCGCGATCTCCGCGTCGTCGAGGTGCTTGCGCCAGTTGAACGACGGCGAGCAGTTGTACGCG
>JAFAIV010000001.1 GCA_019236545.1 Actinomycetota bacterium
CCTTCGCCCCCCGTTGCACCGACGCCGTCAGCCCGCCCTCGGTGTGCGCGAGCGGGACGACGACCTCCTCCAGCTCGCGGCCCAGCTCGACGACGTCGCCGTCCTCGGAGAGCTCGTACCGACCCAGCTCGACGTGGAGCTGCGCGATCGAGACCGGGATCTCGGCGAGGCCCGTGACCGACTCCGCGGCGCTCGCCCATGCGGAGAGGTCGGTCTCGGGCAGCCCGAGCGCCTCCTGGCGCGCGCGCACGGACGCGGGGTCGTTCTTGCGGGGGAGCCTCGCCACGCGCCGCATTCTCGCGGACTAGGCTGACGGCCGTGACCGCCACCCTCATCGACGGCAAGGCGCTGGCCGCCAAGGTGCGGGAGGAGGTCGCCGCCGACGTGGCGACGATCGGCCGCCTCGGCCTCGCCACGGTGCTCGTCGGCGACGACCCGGCGTCGCACGTCTACATCAACAACAAGCACAAGGCCGCCACCGCCGCCGGCATCGAAGCGCGGGACATCCGGCTGCCCGAGTCGACCACGCAGGAGGAGCTGCTCGACCTCGTCGCGGAACTGAACGCGGACGACACGGTGGACGGGATCCTCGTCCAGCTGCCGCTGCCGTCCCACATCGACGAGCCGGCCGTCATCGCCGCCGTCGACCCGGCGAAGGACGTGGACGGCTTCCACCCGGTCAACGCCGGCCTGCTCTACCTCGGCACGCCGCGCCTCGTCCCGGGCACGCCGCTCGGCGTGATGCGAATGCTCGACGAGTACGAGATCCCGCTGGAGGGCGCACGCGCCGTCGTCGTCGGCCGCAGCTCGATCGTCGGGAAGCCGATGGCGCACCTGCTCCTGCAGCGGAACGCCACCGTGACGATCTGCCACTCGCGCACGCGCGACCTCGCGGCGCACGCGCTCGAGGCCGACGTGCTCGTCGCCGCGGTCGGCCGCCTGCACGTGATCCGGGCAGAGATGGTGAAGCCCGGAGCGACCGTGATCGACGTCGGGATGAACCGCACGGAAGACGGCCTCTTCGGCGACGTCGACCCCGCGGCGACGGAGCGGGCGGCCTACATGACCCCCGTCCCGGGCGGCGTCGGGCCGATGACGATCGCGATGCTGCTCCAGAACACGGTTGCCGCCGCGCGCGCCCGCAGGGCGCCGACCATTGCAAGTAGCCAAAACTGAGCTACACTCCGGGCGCTTCATCATCGGTCGGCGGCTCGGTGCCCGGGCCGTCGTTGTTGTGTTAAGGAGGAACGGTTGGCTGAGGGCACCGTAAAGTGGTTCTCGAACGAGAAGGGCTACGGGTTCATCGAGCGCGAAGGCGGCGACGATGTGTTCGTGCACTTCTCGGCGATCACGATGGATGGCTACAAGTCGCTGACCGAAGGCCAGCGCGTGTCGTTCGAGGTTGTGCAGGGCCCGAAGGGCGCGCAGGCCGCGAACGTTCAGGCCGTCTAGAGAACCAGTCGGACCTAAGGTGTGAACGGGCCCCGCAAGGGGCCCGTTCCTTTTCCGCGGTCGATAGGCTCAAAGGGATGGCGATCGACCGCGAACAGCTGCTCCACGTCGCGCATCTCGCGCGCCTCGAGCTCCGCGACGAGGAGGTCGAACGCGTCAACGCGCAGCTGAACGACATCCTCGAGGCGGTCTCGAAGGTCTCCCAGCTCGACCTCGCCGACGTACCGCCGACCTCGCATCCGCACGACGTCGTCAACGTCTGGGCCGAGGACGAGCCGCAGCCGTGCCTCACGCCGGAGGAGGCGCTCGCGAACGCGCCCGACCGCGACGGCGACTACTTCCGCGTTCCGCCCGCAGGCTCGTGATCGACACCCTCCGGCTGACCGCAGAGGAGGCGAAGCGCCTCCTCGACTCGCGCGAGATCTCCGGCAAGGAGCTCTTCGCCGCCTACCTCGAGGCGATCGGCGCCCGCGACGAGGAGCTGCACTGCTACCTCCACGTCTGCGAAAACCCCGGCGGCGACGGCATCCCGATCGCGGTCAAGGACGTGATCGGGACGAAGGGCGTCCCGACGACCGCCGGCTCGAAGATCCTCGAGGGCTACGTCCCCGTCTACGACGCGACCGTCGTCGAGCGCCTCAAGGCCCACGGCCTGCGGGTCCTCGGCAAGACCAACACGGACGAGTTCGCAATGGGCTCGTCCACGGAGAACAGCGCCTACGGGCCGTCGCACAACCCGTGGGACCCGTCGCGCGTCCCGGGCGGCTCGGGCGGCGGGAGCGCCGCGGCCGTGAGCGGCGGGCTCGCGCCCTGGGCGCTCGGCTCCGACACCGGCGGCTCGATCAAGCAGCCGTCCGCGCTCTGCGGGAACGTCGGACTGCGCCCGACGTACGGCACCGTCTCGCGCTACGGCGTCGTCGCGTTCGCGTCCAGCCTCGACCAGGTCGGCCCCGTCGCGAAGACCGTCCGCGACTGCGCCTGGCTCTACTCGATCCTCGCCGGCCGCGACCCGCGCGACACG
>JAFAIV010000071.1 GCA_019236545.1 Actinomycetota bacterium
CGGCGCGATGGCCCTGGCGAAGTCGCGGCGCTACGCGTGCGTCGTCGCCCTCGGCTGCGTGATCCGCGGCGAGACCGCGCACTTCGATTACGTCGCCGGCGAGGCCGCCTCGGGCATCCAGCTCGCGGGCCTCGAGACGGGCGTGCCGGTCGCGTTCGGCGTCCTCACGGTCGACACGCTGGAGCAGGCGATGGCCCGTGCGGACAAGGGCGGCGAAGCCGTCCGCAGCGCGCTCGAGATGGCGGACCTGTTCTCCCAGCTCCGCGCCGCTTCCAGCTCGCGAGGCTAACGCCTCGCTCGCTCGGGAACGGGACTTCGCGCACGGGAGAGCGCGGTCTCCCGTGCGCTCCGTGCTGTTCTTTTTCGCAGGGACGGTTGGTCGGGCTGGGTGGCTGTCGCGTCCGCGCATGCGTTGCGTGCGCGGACGCGGGTTCGGCGCCGTCGTAGCGTCGCCATCCGGCTCCCGCTACGCCGCCGCCTGGGCGGAGTCGCGACTTCAGCCGGAGGCGTTGGCGCAGCCGGCTTCGCCGAAGGCCGATCCCGCTCCCGCAGACGCCGCGAAGCGGCCTCGGCGGGCGGGCGACAAGCCGCTGCACGGGGCGCCCGGGAGACCGCGCTCTGCCGGGCGCGCAGTTCCGCCCCGAGTGAGCGCGAGCGAAAGCTCGCGCTCGCTACACTGCGGCGCGATGAGCAAGGTCTGCGCAGTCTGCGGGAAGGGTCCCGGCTTCGGTCACCACCGGAGCCACTCGATGGTCGCCACGAAGCGGCGCTTCGACCCGAACCTGCAGCGCGTCCGCGTCCTGCTCGACGGCAAGGCTCAGCGCGCCTACGTCTGCACGCGCTGCCTCAAGGCCGGCAAGGTCACCAAGGCCGTCTAGCTCTCCCGCGCTTGAACCGCCGCGCCTCCGGGCGCGAATATCGCGCGGACCCGATCCGAGGAGAGCCCATGCCTTCGCCCAGCCCGTCCACCGAGAACGGCCGCACCGTCGCCGCCATGTACGAGGCCTTCGGCCGCGGCGACGTCCCCTTCGTCCTCGAGCAGATCGCGCCCGAGGTCGAGTGGATCGAGAGCGATGCCCAGCGCCTGCCCGCGCGCGGCACCTCGCGCACGCCACAGGAGGTGCTGCAGAACGTCTTCATGCAGGTGCCGGCGCACTTCGAGCGCTTCGAGCTCCGGCCCGAGCTCTGGATCGAGGCGGGCGACGACGTCGTCGTCACGGGCCGGGTCGTCGCGCGGACGAACTCGGGCCGCGACCTCGACGCGCCCTACGCGCACGTGTTCTCCTTTCGGGACGGAAAGGTCGTCCGCAACGACAACTTCCACGACACCGCGCTCTGGCTCGAGGCGCTCGACTGACGCAACCGCCCGGCGCGCTGCGGCGTCAAATCGCGCAGTGGAATCCGGGCACGCGTTCACGTCGGCGCTCGGCCGGATCACGATCTCGAGCGAGGCGATCGCGCGCATCGTCGGCGAGACGGCGCTCGAGTGCTACGGGGTCGTGGGCATGGTCGCGCAAGGGCCGGTCAAGGGGCCGGTGCGACGCCTGCTGCGTCGCGACGAGACGACGCAGGGCATCGAGATCGCCCGCGACGACGGCGGCGTCACGATCGACCTCCACGTCGTCGTCGAGTACGGCCTGAACCTCGCGGAGGTCGCGTCCACCGTGCGGAACCGCGTCGCGTACGAGGTCGAGCGGCTCACCGGCCTCGCCGTCCGCGCGGTCGAGGTGCACATCGACGACGTGCGTCGGGGGGCGGGATGAGCGTCGGCGAGGACGTCGAGCGCGTCCGCCAGGTCGTCGGCGCGGCGCTCGCCACGCTCGAGGCGAGCCGCCGCCGGATC
The DNA here is from genome assembly GCA_019236545.1 of Actinomycetota bacterium. GTDB lineage: Bacteria > Actinomycetota > Thermoleophilia > Gaiellales > Gaiellaceae > Palsa-739. The sequence goes on from JAFAIV010000071.1 coordinate 1,844, forward strand.
GACGACCTCAACGTCTACCCGGTTCCGGACGGCGACACGGGCACGAACCTGACGATGACGGTGCGCGCCGTCGTCCAGGCCGTCGACGCGACGAGCGCGTCGGACCGCCGCTCGCTCGCGCGCGACGTCGCGCGTGGCGCGCTCATGGGCGCGCGAGGCAACTCCGGCGTGATCCTCTCCCAGATCGTCCGCGGCGCCGCCGACGTCCTCGCGGAGTCCACGAACGGGATCGACCCGCCGCTCGCCGCTCGGGCGCTTCGCGGCGCGACCGACGCCGCCTACCGCGCGGTGCGCCGTCCGGTCGAGGGGACGATGCTCTCCGTCATCCGCGAGCTGGCCGAGGAGGCGGAGTCGAGATCGAACGGCGGCCCGCTCGGGCAGCTCCTCGTCGAGCTCGTCCGCCGCGGCGAGGAGGCGGTCGCCCGGACGCCGGAGCAGCTCGCCGTCCTCCGCGAGGCCGGCGTCGTCGACGCGGGCGGGGCGGGCCTCGTCGAGCTCGTCCGTGGCGTCGCGCACGCGATCAGCGGCGAGGAGCTGCCGCTGCCGGCGTACGAGGAGGAGCCGCTCGCGCTCGAGGCGATCCACCTCGAGCAGTCGCGCTTCCGCTACTGCACCGTCTTCGTCGTCGAGGGGAAGGGCCTCGACCGGGAGGCGCTGGAGGCGCGGCTCGAGCCGCTCGGGGATTCGCTGCTCGTCGTCGGCGACGAGACCGCGCTCAAGGTGCACGTCCACACGGACGATCCCGGCGCCGCGCTCACGCTCGGGACCGCGCTCGGGACGATCGACGGCGTCGAGATCGCGAACATGCACGAGCAGGCCGAGCAGCGCGAGGAGCGGCTGCTCGCCGCCGTCCCCGACGCGCCGCCCGCCCGCAGCGGCGTCGTCGCGGTCGTCGCCGGAGCGGGGAACCGGCGCCTGTTCGAGAGCCTCGCCGCGCCGGTCGGGCCGATCCAGATCGTCGAGGGCGGCCAGACGATGAACCCATCCACCGCCGACCTGCTCGCCGCGGTCGAGCGGCTCGACTCGGATGAGGCGATCATCCTGCCGAACAACTCGAACGTCCTCCTCGCCGCCGAGCAGGCTGCGCAAAATGCGGAGCGGCCGGTGGTCGTGGTCGGCGCCGACTCGATCCCGGCCGGCCTCGCGGCGCTCGTCGCGTACGACGGCTCGCGCGACGCCGACGAGAACGCCGCCGAGATGCGCGACGCCGCGGCCGCGGTCACGACCGGCGAGGTGACGGTCGCGTCCCGCGACGTCTCGCTCAACGGCGTCGAGATCCGCAAGGACGAGTGGGTGGGGCTCGTCGACGGCGACCCCGTCGCGGGCGGCCCGGACTTCGAGCAGGTGGCGGGCGCGGTCGTCGAGCGCCTGCTCGCGGAGCCCCGTGACCTGCTCACGCTGCTGACCGGCGAGGACGAGCCGGAGCTCGACGGGTTGCTCGAGCGGATCGCCGCCGAGCACCCCGAGGTCGAGATCGATGTGCAGGAGGGCGGGCAACCGCACTACCCGCTCCTCCTCTCCGCCGAATAGGGTCACGACATGCCCCCGATCCGGATCGTCCTCGTCGAGGACAACGACGTCTTCCGAGAGGCGCTCGAGCTCTTGCTCGGGATGGAGCCGGCCGTCGAGGTCGTCGCCTCGGTCGCGGACGGGGCGGAGGTCGTCGGAGCGGTGCGCGACCACTCGCCCGACGTCGTGCTGATGGACTACCGACTGCCCGGGCTCGACGGCGTCCAGGCGACGGCCGCCGTGCGCGAGGCGTTCCCGGAGGTCGCCGTCGTCGGCCTGACCGCCTCGGCGAGCCAGCGCGAGATGGACGCGCTCGCCGCGGCCGGCGCGGTCTCGTGCCTGACGAAGGACCGCGAGCTGGCGGAGATCGTCGCCGCGATCAAGCAGGCGGTGAACGGCAGATGAA
>JAFAIV010000165.1 GCA_019236545.1 Actinomycetota bacterium
GCCGTGAAGCCGGAGAGGAAGTAGAAGAGCGCCTGGTCGCGGGTCAGCCGCGCGATCGGCGGGAGGACGCCGAACGCGTCGGCGGTGAGGAAGATGACGGCGTTCGGGTGGCTGGCCTGCTTCGACGGCAGCGCGTTCGCGATCTGCTCGAGCTTGTAGGCGGCGCGCGTGTTCTCGGTCTTCGCGTCGGAGTCGAGGTCGAGCTCGCCCTCCTCGTCGACGACGACGTTCTCGAGGATCGTCCCCCAGCTGTGCGACGCCTTCCAGATCTCGGGCTCGGCCTCGGCCGAAAGGCGGATCGTCTTGGCGTAGCAGCCGCCCTCGAAGTTGAAGACGCCCTCGTCGCCCCAGCCGTGCTCGTCGTCGCCGATGAGCAGGCGCGCCGGGTCGGCTGAGAGCGTCGTCTTGCCGGTGCCGGAGAGCCCGAAGAAGACGGCGGCGTGGCGACCGTCCTCGGAGACGTTCGCCGAGCAGTGCATCGGCATGACGCCCTCGAGCGGCAGCCGGTCGTTCATGACGGTGAAGATCGACTTCTTGATCTCGCCGCCGTAGAAGGTGCCGCCGATCAGCACCTCGCCGCGTGTCGGGTGCAGGACGATGAAGGTGGAGCTGCGCGTCCCGTCCTCGCCGGGGTCGGCCTCGACCTCGGGCGCGTGCAGGACGACGACGTCGGGCCGGAAGGACGCGAGCTCGTCCTCGGTCGGGTCGATGAACATCGTCTTGGCGAAGAGCGCGTGGTACGGGTGCGTCGTGACGACGCGGACGGCGATCCGGTGCGCCTCGGCGGCGCCGGCGAACGCGTCGACGACGTAGACGTCGCCCTCCTCGAGGCGCTCGGTCACCTTCGCGCGCAGGCCGTCGAAGTGCTCCTCGTCGAGCTCGTTGTTGACGTCGCCCCACCAGATCCGGTCCTCGGAGCCCGGCTCGCGCACGACGAACTTGTCCTTCGGCGAGCGGCCGGTGAAGCGGCCCGTGTCGACCACGAGCGGCCCGCCCTCCGCGAGCACGGCCTCGCCTCGCGACAGCGCGTGCGTGTAGAGCTGCGCGGTCGTGGCGTTCCGGAAGACGCGCCCGGAGGGGTCGATGCCGTGGTCGGAGAGGCTGCCTGGCCGATCGGTGATCGTCAAAAGATGCTCCTTTTCGGATCCGAGGACGGGTGCATGGTAGTGGGGCGGCGAGGCGGATGCCGAAGCACCCGCCTCGCGGAAGTCAACCCCTAGCGGCTCACGACGCAGCCGTTGCCGGTCGCGTCGTAGGCCTCGTTGCTCCAGAGCGGCTGCACCGCGAAGGCGTGGCCGCCGAGCGTGATGTTCTGCGTGTTCGTCCACGCGCACTTGTCGCCGTTCTCGTTCCCCTGCGCGTCGTTCCAGCCGTCCTGCACCGTCGCGAAGTTGTCCGGATCCGTGACGGCCTCCGCGTACTCGTGCCCGGTGACGATCGAGTAGCCGTCGAAGACGCCGTTCCCGAACGAGTCGCTGGTGGCGTTGACGTTGTGCATCCCGCAGCCGCTCGTGCCGAGGCCCGGCCAGTTCTCGTTCAGCCACGGGATGAACGCGTACTGGATGCGATACGGGTTGCCGACGCCGTCGACCGAGGACGTCTGCGTGTGGTACCCGCAGTAGACCGGCTGGCCCGTCGCGATCGTCGAGGGCGGCGTGAGGATGATGTACGTCGCCTGCGCGTCGTACCCGAAGTGCGCCGATGCGCGGATCGCCTCCTGGGCGATCGGGTCGTCGACGAGGTTCTGCGCGAGGCCGAGCGCGATGATGTCGCTCGGCACCGGCGTCGGGTCGACCCAGACGCCCTTGAGCTGGTGCGTCGGGTTCGTCACGAACCCGGCGCCGCCGACGCAGCTCGTCGAGCCGGGCAGCGCGTCCTTGCAGTACTGCGTCTGGACGCCGGCCCACGGGCTCCCGCCGACGCTGCCGAAGAACGAGCTCACGTAGTTCTGGAGCGTCTTGCTGGAGTAGAGCGTCCCGTCGGTATCGGCCGTCTGGAAGCCCTGCTGCCACTCGGGGCCCCAGTAGACGAGGTAGACGGCGGGCTTCGTCTCGACGCCGATCGCGCCGGAGCCGGCGTTGCCGCCGTGGTAGATCAGGTCGTTGGCGGCGGTGTTCGCCGTGCCCTGCGCGCTCGGGCTCTGCCCGGGCGCCCAGAAGAAGTGCTTCGGGTTGAGCGGCGCCGTGTCCGACGACGCCGTCGCGGCTCCGACTGTCACCGCGACCACGGCCGCCGCGGCGGCGACGAGCAGGACGCGGGCTGCGCGAGACACCTTCAAGCGGTGCATGTCCGGTCTGTACCTCCGGTTCGTCGTCCGGGCCCCTCCCCCGGACTGGGACCGGCTCGGATCCCCTGTTTCCCGTTTGCAAAACAGATTGACCAGTCAGTCAAACGTGGGTCAATCACGGGGCGCGCGGGGCGATTACCGCAGGGTCGGCGCACCGAGCGGCGCCGAGACGACGACGATGGCCTCCTCTCCCGTTCAGCCACGGCCGTGGTAGCACGGCCCGAATCGACGCTCCCGCGCGCGGCCGATCCGGCTCGCGCCGACTGGGAGGTCGCCGACCTCTTCCACGGGCTCTTCGCCGCGCGCGACTCCGCGACGGTGCTGGCGCGGCTGCACGCGGCGCTGGCCGAGCGGATCCGCCACGACGAGATCACGGTGTACACGCTCGATTCCGAGGTGGAGCTCCTCCACCCTGCCGGCGGCGGGATGCCCGTCGACCTCGACGGCACGGTGGCCGCCCGCGCCGTCCGCCGCCGCCGCCCCGTGCTCGCGCCGCCCGATCCCGAGCCGCATCTCCGCCTCGTCGGGACCGGCGCGCACCTGCCGAACCAGCTCGGCGTGCCGCTGATCGCGCAGGGCAACGTGCTCGGCGCAGTCGCGATCGAGTTCGAGGACGGGCTCGTCGACCGCGAGCTCGAGCTCGCGTTCCGGATCTGCGACGCGGGCGCGCTGGCGCTGGCGAACGCGCGCGAGCGCGACGCGCTCGAGCTGCAGGCGCGCACGGACTCGCTGACCGGCCTCCTCAACCAGCGCAGCTACCACGAGCGGCTCGATCGCGCGCTCGCCGTCTCGCGCACGACCGGCCTCGAGGTTGCGGTCGTGATGCTCGACATCGACGACTTCAA
>JAFAIV010000213.1 GCA_019236545.1 Actinomycetota bacterium
CAAGCACACGATCGAGGTCGCGGACGCGATCAGCTTCAAGTACCTGAACATCCAGCAGTCGCCGATCCCGTGGGCGAACGGCGGCATCGGGACGTTCACGGTCACGAAGGACAACGGCCGCCCGGCGGCCCAGATCGACTGGCCGTCCGACGTCTCGCAGACGCTCAACGCGCGCACGACGCTGCAGCTGGCGGCGGGCGGCGGCACCACCGGCGGGACGACCGCCTCGGCGGCGTCGGCCACGCTGGCCTCCACCTCCGGCGCGGTGCTCTCGAAGACGAGCGTCGCCGCGACCGGGCTGCAGCCGAACACGACGGTCGACCTCGAGTGGGCGACGGTCGTCGGCAACCGCGTCAACTGCACCGGCACCTGCTGGACGTTCGTGTCCGTGCCCCTGGGAACGGGGACGGCGGCCGCGGACGGAACGCTCACCTCGCCGATCACCGTCCCCGACGGCCTCGGCGGCTGGCACGTCGTCCAGGTGATCCAGGGCGGCAAGATCATGGCGCAGGTGCCGTACTTCGTGAAGCGCAGCTTCGACGCGAAGCCGGTGTCCTCGCTCGTCCTCCACGAGGGCCAGCACTTCACGGTGCACCTCAAGGGCCTCGGCTGGACGCAGCTCGACAACACGATCGCGGTCGACTACGACAACAGCTACGTCGGCTACGGCTGCGGCTTCAACAGCCAGGGCGACACGGTCATGAACCTCGTCGCGACCGGCGGCCCGGGCACGCACCTGATCGACATGTACCCGCTGCTCTACACACAGCAGCCGTCCTACCCGAACACGCCGTACGGGATGATCCCCGTCCTGACGTACGGGCAGGACGCACCGGGCCTCGCGCTCGGGTACACGCTGCCGGCCATGCGGCTGGCGATCACCATCGTCAAGTAGCGCGCTCCCGCGGCGGGGAGGGGCTCAGGCCTCTCCCCGCCGGCCCGGGAGCCACCAGTTCCAGCGGCCGAGCAGGGCCATCGCAGACGGGACGAGCACGGCCCGCACGATCGTCGCGTCGATGAGGACGCCGAGGGCGAGGCCGACGCCGAACTGGCGGAGCCCCTCGATCCGGCCCGCGGCGAAGCCCATGAACGTCGCGACCATGATCGCCGCCGCCGCCGTCACGACCCGGCCGCTCCGGACGAGGCCGAGCGAGACGGCGCGGCGGTTGTCGCCGAGCTCTTCCCAGGCCTCCCGCATGCGCGTGACGAGGAAGACCTCGTAGTCCATCGAGAGCCCGAAGAGCAGCGCGAAGAGGAAGATCGGGATCCACGCCTCGATCTGCGGGTCGCCGACGCCCCACTGGAAGATCGCGACGAGCAGCCCGTAGACGGCCGCGACGGAGAGGACGTTCAGGAGCACGGCCTTCACCGGCAGGACGACCGAGCGGAAGCCGCGCAGGAGCACGACGAGCGTCAGGGCGAGCACGCCGGCGACGAGCCACGGGAACGCGCCGTATGTGCGGTCGAGGAAGTCCTTCCCCTGCGCCGGCGCGCCGCCCACGAGCACGCGCGTCCCCTCGGGGAAGCGCGCGGCCCGCACGTCCGCGCGCAGGCGGCCGACGAGCGCGCGCGAGGCCGGGTCGCCGTACTCGTGGCGGCCGACGACGAGGACGCGCGCGTAGCGGCGGGTCGCGTCGACGTACGGCGGCTTCGGGCCGAGCGCGGTGACGTACGCCTCCCGGTCGTGGAACGCGATGTCGGCGAGGCGCTCGACGGCGGCGTGCACCGGTGGCGAGAGCGCGCTGCCGGGCCGGCCGGAGTCGACGACGACCTGCACGGGCGTGAGCGCGCCCGCGCCCGCGCGCGAGGTCATCAGCCGCAGCGCCGTCACCGACTGCGGACCCGTCGGCAGCGTCCGGAACGACCCGGGCGTGAGCGCGAGCCAGAGCGCGGGGATCGCCGCCGCGACGAGCACGGCGGTGCCGACGGCGAGGAACGGCACTGGCCGGCGCATGACGGCGGCGGCGTACCGGTCCCAGAAGGCCTCCGTCCGCACGGGCCCGTGCCCGAGCGCGCGCCGGCCGAGGAGGGAGAGGAGCGCGGGCTGGAGCGTCGCCGCGACGGCGATCGCGAGCACCGGGACGAGCAGCCCGGCGATCCCGAGCGAGCGGATGAACGGCACCGGAACGAGCAGGAGCAGCGCGAGCCCGATCGCCACCGTCGTCCCCGAGACGAGGACCGCCCGGCCCGCGGTCGAGGCCGTCCGCACGACGGCGTCGTCCACCTCCGCCCCGCGCTCGAGCTCCTCGCGGAAGCGCATCACGACGAGCAGCGAATAGTCGATTGCGAGGCCGATCCCGACGAGCTCGACGAGGTTCGGGACGAGGCTGACGAGCGTGACCGCGTGCGCGAGGAGCCAGACGATCCCCAGCGTCCCGGTCACCGTCGCCGCCGCGACCGCGAAGGGCACGAGCACCGCTGCCGAGACGCCGAGGACGAGCAGCAGGATCAGGAGCGCCGCCGGGACGGCGATCGCCTCGCCGCGGCGCAGGTCGCCGGAGAGGACGTACTCGAGGTCGTGCTGGAGCGCCGGCTGGCCGGTGACGAGCGCGCCGGGCGGCAGCGCGCGCCGCAGCGCCTCCGTCCAGCCCTTCGCGTGCTGGAGGTTCAGCTTCGTCGCCACCTCGACGAAGGCGATCCCGCCTGAGGCCTGGAACGGCGGCGCGAGGTGCCCGGTCGGGACGGCGCGCGCGGCGACCGCGAGCTCGCGCCGCAGCGCAGGCGTCGGCCTCCGCGCGCGGACGACGACGGTGAACGACCCGTCCTGGCTCTCCCGGAAGACCCGGAGCAGGACCTGCTGCGCCCGCTGCGCCTCCGTCCCCGGGACGTCGAACGTCGTCGCGAGGCGCGCCGGGAGCACCGCGGCCGCGAGCCCGCCCACGACGACGACGGCCGCCCAGGCCGCGACGACCGCGACCCGGTGGCGCAGGATCGCGCGGGTGAGGGCCTCGGGCACCGGGTGAAGGTACCGCGGCGCCTCCACATGGACGATCAGTGGATTCCGGGAGTCGGACCGCCCGCGGTCGACGCAGAATCGGAGCATGCGACGGCTCCTCCCGTGGCTTGTTCTCCTCCTAGGTGCGATGCCCGCGGGGGGCGCCGTCGCTGCCTCCCCCGCCGTCCGCCTGGCGATCGTCCACGCCGTCCAGGGCTGCCACGTCTGGGGCACGGCCGACTCGCAGCCGCTCGGGCCGACGCACACGCTCGCGCTGCGGCGCGGCACCGCGCTGCAGATCCGGGTCGACTGCCCGATGGACTTCACGTTCTCGCAGCTCGCCGGCCCGCCCCTCGAGCTGGGCGACCCGGTGACGCACACGGGGACGATCCGGACGATCGTCTTCGCGAAGCCCGGCCTCTACAAGCTCCAGGCCGTGAACGTCCAGTCGTCGGCGCAGCAGGGCCTGCAGACCCTCGGCGCCGACAACGTGCTCGTCCTCAGCGTCCGCGTTCGCTAGCGAACACGGCGAGCGCGCCCTGCGTGTACGGGGCATTCGAGACGCTGACCTGCCCGGAGAACGGGTAGTCGAGGACGAGCGCGACGAGCAGGTTGAAGCCGAGGAGGACGGCGACCGCGAGCGCCATCGCCGCGTGCAGCCGCGGGCTGCGGACGCCGAAGAGGAAGGTGAACGCGAGCACGAGCACGGCGCCGCCGACGAGCAGCACCTCGAACGTCGGCGGGATGCTCTGCTCCGCGTCGTTCAGCCGGGCACGGCGGGCCGCGACGAGGTCGTTCACGCGGCCGACGACCTCGGTGTAGAACGTCTTCTGGCTCGTCGTCCGAGGCTCGTAGGCCTGGAGGATGCGGTAGAGGCCGTTCAGGTGGTTCCACGCCGCCTGGCTCTCGCCGCCCTGGCGGAGCGCCCGCCACTCGGGCCCGGTGACGTCGTGCACGTACGCGCCGATCTGGTCGCGCACCGCCGTCGCAACCGGCGGCGCGAAGCCGCGGCTGTCCCGGTAGACCATCGAGATCGTGCTCGCCTCCGCGCGGATGTCCGAGCCGGCCTGCTGGTAGCTGGTGTAGAGGCTGACGATGACGAGCGCGAGCATGATCCCGTAGATCCCGCTGACGACGCCGAGGACGACGCCGGCGACCTGGTTCCCATCCCCCTCCCGCAGGTGCACCGGCCGCTGCTTCAGCAGCGCGACGCCGACCAGGGCGAGCAGGACGAAGGCTCCGATGACGATGAGCGCCAGCTGCCACGTCGTGAACGTGTTCAGGAGCCAGCGGTTCACGCGCCGACTATGTCATGGGCACCTGAAGGAGGAGCTTCGGAGCGATGCGGCCGAGGATCTCCTCGAGCGACGCTCCCGTCGCGGTGATGCCGTGGTTGCGGAGGCCGATGATCGCGTGCGCCGGGTCGGGCTCGGCGGCGAGCAGGTCGGCGACGTCCTGCGCCAGCTCCTCCGTCCCGCACGGGTAGTTGACCTCGGTGGCGGGGACGCCCTCGACCCAGGCGTGGACGTGGAGGATCGCGCCGACGTCGGGATGGTCGCGGTAGATCTTCCAGTGCTCGATCGCGTCGACCGAGACCCGCCGCGGCTCGACGCCGGGGGGGACGCTGAGGACGATGCGGCCGTGCTCGGCGTCGTAGCCCGAGACGAGCAGGATGTCGCGGCCGGGGATCTCGAGCTTGGACTTGTCGACGCCGCTCGCGCTCATCCAGAAGCGCGTCTCGTCCTTCCGCGCCGAGAGGTTGCCGTACGAGAGGCCGCCGATCCCATAGAGGCGCTTGATGTGGCGGAGGTCGCGCTCGCCGACGAGCTCCTCGACCGGAAACGGCGCCGGGAGGAGGCCGAGCTCGTCGAGGCGGCGGCCCGCGGAGGCGATCGACTCCGTGATCTCGTCGCCGTCCCAGAGCTCCGGCTCGAGGTCGGTCCGGAACTCGTTCTCGATCACGAGCCGCGAGCGCGCGAGCGGCGCGAGCCGCGCGACGACGTTCGCCGCGAGGGCGGGCGACTCCGGGACGAGGTAGCTGCCGCGCTCGAGCGTCGTGAACCAGACGCCGACGCCGGGGACGTACGTCAGCGAGACGTTCGCGAGCGCGCGCACGAGGACCGGGTAGCCCTCGCGCAGCGGGTCGGGCGGCTGCTCTTCCGCGAAATGCAGCGCGGCGACGAAGGTGCCGCGCGACCGGCGCCGGAACGGGCGCGCCCGCTCGCGGTCGACGACGTTGAGCACGAGCTCCGGCGGGGTCTCGTCGTCCGCCGGCGAAAAGCCGGCTGCCTCGAGCGCGTCCCGCAACGCCCGGACGAGCGGCGCGAGCCGCGGATCCGGAGCGCCAGCCGCGACGTAGGCCATGCCGACAACGCTAGGCCGCCGAGGCGGCCCGCGAATCGCGGAAAACTGCGGAGTCAATCGGCGGGGCGCCCACCGCAGGGTCGAGCGCCCCGCCAGGTCCCCTCGGCGCAGAAAACTCGTCCACTCAGGGTGCGGCCCCCAGGGACGGCGCTAGGGACGACGACCGCGAGTCTCGCTGGTCCAGCCGCGCGTTTCCTCCCTCGATCGAGTGACTCGCGGTTCAACGAGCCTCACGGGCTCTACGCGTCGCCGCTGCCGAAGAACGCGCTGAACGAGCCTGCGACGGCGGTGATCACGAAGATCGACCACACCTCGAGGAAGACGTCCAGGACCTTCCCCGCGGCGGTCACGGGGTTCTTGAGCGAGGAGGAGACGGTGAGGATCTGGACGGTGACGAAGAACACGGCGTCGCCGAAGCCGTGGATGTCGCTCCCCTTGACGCCGGACTCCCAGGCCCACACGAGGATGCTCGCGACCGCATCGACGATCACCGAGAGGGCGATGGCGATCGCGACGCGAGCGAACAGGCGGCGGTGCCGCTCCTCCCAGGTGGTGAGTCGCCGGATCTCCTCGCGGATCACGAGCGTGTGATGCCCGGCGCGGCCGGTTTTCGCCCCTCGACGAAAAACGCGCTCGTCGAGCGGTCTTGCATCGCGTGGCGTTTCCCGCTATCCAACGCACAAATGGCAGCGGGAGAGGGAAGAGCCTACGCCAACGTGTTGATTCAGACGGCGCTCGTCGGCGAGGCGGTCAGCGATGGCGGCTACGCCTTCCTTGTGGCCGATGAGGAGATGCGCTACCTCGCGGTCAGCGACGGTGCCTGCGCGCTGTTGGGCTACTCGCGGGAGGAGCTGCTCGACCTGCGGGTGCCGGATGTCGTTGTCGAGACGGACGCTGCCTCGCTGTACTCGGAGTTCCTGCGCGAACGCAGCCAGCAGGGCTTGATCACGCTGCGCCGCAAGGACGGGGAGGAGATCGTCGCGACCTATGACGCCCGAGCTGCAAGGGTCGGCGGGTTGCCCTACTACGTGTCGCTCTTGACCCCGCTCGACATCAGCTTGCGTGTGGCCCGTGCGCTCAGCCGCAGCGCGGATCTCTGGGAGTCCTCCGAGGCCCTGCAGGCGCAGGCAGCCCAGCAGCAGAAGCGCGCCCGAAAGAATCTGCGCAGCCGCGAGAGCTAGGGGCAGGGGCGGCGTCGCCGGCGGCGTCGGGTTATGAACGCCGGCCGCCGCGGTACGCCCTCCGCATGGAGGAGGACAAGCAAAGACAGCACGACCTGCTGCTCGCCTCCGCGCTAGCCAGAACCCTCGGCGATCTCGCGGAGAAGATCGACGGCGACTTCGCCGACGAGGCCACGGTCGCTGAGCTGCGCGAGCTGCAGGAGCGGGGCGAGGCGATCCTGCTCGAGGGGCGCCGCCACGGGAGATAGACGGAGGGGCTGACGCGAGCAGCCCCTCCTCTCCCCTGGGCCGCAGAACGGTCGATATCTCCCGCGTCCGACGGATTCACAAACGAGCAACGCGTAGTCCGCGCCGACCCGGAGCGGACTTGACGACGACCTCTCGTCGTAGCGCGGCTATGCCGGGTCGTATGTCACGGGCGTGTCACTCGAGGCTCCGTTCGTCTCGTCGAGTGCGCCGAGCCGGCCGTCCGGCTCACCGAGTTCGAGAGACGAGAAACCCGCTCGTCGAGCGGGTTCCGTGTCATGCGCTGGAGAGGACTTGAACCTCCACGGCCTATGCGGCCACTAGGCCCTCAACCTAGCGCGTCTACCAATTCCGCCACCAGCGCGAGAGCCCGCCTAGTGTAGCGGCGCGGTGGCCGCGCCCTCAGGCCGGCGCGATCAGGCCATTGGCGAGCGCGAAGAGGACGAGCTCGGCGCGGCTCTCGAGGCGGAGCTTCTGCATGATGTGGGCGCGGTGCGTGTCGACGGTGCGAACCGAGATGAAGAGCTTCTTGCCGATCTCCTGGTTCGTGTAGCCGAGCGCGAGAAGGTGCAGGACGTCACGCTCGCGGTCGGAGAGCGGCTCGAGGGCGGGCTGGTCGTCCGCGACGACGAGCTTCGTGCCGAGATCCGGGTCGAGGTAGCCCTCGCCGGCCATGACACGGTGGATCGCGGTGACGAGGTCCTTGTCGGACGCGCGCTTTGGCAGGTAGCCGGAGGCGCCTGCGCTCAGCGCCTGCCGCACGGCGCTGGGCGACGCCTGGGACGAGACCACGAGCACGCGCGCGTCGGGCGCGACCTGCTTGATCTCGGGGATCGCGTCGCAGCCGCTCTTGCGCGGCAGCATCAGGTCGAGCAGCACGAGATCCGGCTGCAGCGCCCTGGCCTTCACGACCGCCTGCTCGACGGTGCCGGCCTCGCCGACCGGCTCGATGTCTGGCTCGTTCGCGAGCCGGGCGCGCATGCCGGAGCGCATCAGCTCGTGGTCGTCCACCAGCAAGACGTTGATCACGGGAGACCTCCCGCGATGACGAGGCGCGCGCGGGTGCCGCCGCCGCGCCGGGATTCGAGCTCGAGAGTGCCGCCGAGGCGCTCGACGAGCCTGCGACAGAGCCCGAGGCCGACGCCGCTCCCCGAGGCGTAGTCGTGCGAGCCGACGCCGGCGCCGTCGTCGTCGACGGTCAGCGTCCACGCGTGCGCCGTTCGGCCCGAGCCGACGACGATCGACCGCGCTCCCGCGGCGACCGCGTTCTTGACGAGGTTGCGGAGGAGGATCGAGAGCGCGCCCGGGGTCATCGGCGCCTCGTCGTCCGAGGAGCACTCGACCGCTGCGGCGGATCGGGGCAGCTCCCGCACGACCGCGTCGAGGCACGAGGACACCGGCGTCCCGGCCCGGCTGCCTCCCGCGCGAGCGGTCTCGAGGATGGAATCGACGAGATCGAGCGCGTCCCGGGCCAGCGCGGTCGGGTCGCCGCCGTGGGCGATCTCGAGCAGCGGGCCTTTCAGCTCGTGCGCGACCAGGGCAGCGAAGTCCTCCAGCGCCTCGTTCCTGCGCACGAGCTCGCTCATGCGCACGAACAGCTGCTCCTCGGCGAGCCGCCGCCGCAGGACCGGCGCGAGCGTGCGCACGGCCGACGCGATCGTGCCCGACGGCGTCCCGTAGACGAGCAGCTCACCGGCGGACCCGAGCGGGTACGACGTCGCCTCGCCCTCATCGATCCCGGCCGCCGCCTCGAGTGCCAGGGCCGGCCCGCCGTCGGTGGCGGCCCACCACTCGACACCCGCGACGCCGAGCTCACGAGTGATGGTCTCGACGACCGAAGCCATCCCCGCGCCCGCGTCGGCGGCCACGGTGAGGTCGACGAGCGTGTTCTCCGCGAGCGCCTGCGTCGAGCTCCGGCCCGGCTGCGTCGTCTGGATCGTCGCGCTCATCTCGCCGCAGAGGTTGGCAGCGCCGCCGCGCCGGGTCATCGCGGGAAGCCCGAGAACGGAGGCGCGGCCAGCGCCCATCCGGCGATTACGGCCAGCAGGAAGGAGGCTGGCTGGGGGTCGAGGATTGCCGTCGGCCACAACGCAGGCTTGTGGCCCGCCTCGATGACGCGCCGCGCGGAAGAGGGAATGCTGCTGCCATGGAGCAGACGACGCAGATCGAGGTCGGGATCCTCGGGCCGTTGCAGGTGACCGTGAACGGACGCCCGGCCGACGTCTCGGGCCCGAGGCGCACCATGCTCCTCGCGGTACTCGCCCTCCACCAGGGCCGCGTGGTCTCCGTCGACGCCCTGATCGACGCCGTGTGGGGCCTCGACGACTGCGTCTCGAGCCGCAACGCCCTCCACCACCACGTCGTCCGGCTCCGGGCGGCGCTCGGCAGGACCGCCCTCGTCGCCTTCCCGAACGGCTACGCCCTCGTCGCGGCGCCCACCGACGCGGCTGTCTGCGAGGAGTCGCTCGGCGCTGCGCGCCGCGCCCTCCGCGACGGCGACGCCGAGCTCGCCGAGGAGCTCGCCGGCAAGGCGCTCTCCGTCTGGCGCGGCGCCGCGCTGCAGGGCCTGACCGACACGCCCTGGCTCCAGGCCGAGGCGCACCGGCTCGAGGAGCTGCGGATCGACGCCCTCGAGGAGCGCTTCGAGGCCGCGCTCGTGCTCGGCCGCCACCGCGAGGTCGTCTCCGAGCTCGAGCTGGCGATCGCGGAGAACCCCTTCCGCGAGCGCCTCTGGCGGCAGCTGATGATCGCGCTGTACCGGAGCGGCCGCCAGGCCGAGGCCCTGGACACCTTCCGCACCGCGCGGAACGTCTACGTCGAGGAGCTGGGTCTCGAGCCGAGCCCCGAGCTCCGGCGCGTCCAGGAGGCGATCCTCGCGCACGATCCCGCGCTCGCGGGCGGAGAGGTCGGCGGGCGCCGGGACGAGCTCGCGCGGCTCGTGCAGCAGCTTCGCGCCGATCTCCGGCGCGCCGAGGAGCTGTACGCGCGGGCCGTCAGCGGCGCCGACGACCGAGTGCTCGCGGGCGCGATGGCCTGACGACGATTCCTGCTAGCTGCAATGCCCGCGGTCAACACCTCTGACAAGCTGGAAACGGTGACGCTCCGCTGCCTGATCGTCGACGACAACGCGTCCTTCCTCGAGGAGGCGTCCGCGCTGCTGCGCCGCGAGGGGCTGGAGGTCGTCGGAACCGCCTCGTCGATCGACGACGCGCTCGAGCGCGCGCACGAGCTCGAGCCCGACGTCGCGCTCGTCGACATCTCGCTCGGCGAGGAGAGCGGCTTCGACCTCGCGCGCCGCCTCGCCGAGTCCGCGAGCCACCCGCCGAGGGTCGTCCTCGTCTCGACGCACTCCGAGACGGAGCTCGCGGAGCTGATCGACGACGCGCCGGTCGCGGGGTTCGTGCCGAAGGTGCAGCTTTCCGCAGGAGCGCTCCTCGCGCTCCTGGCCGCCGCCGACTAGCGCGCCTCGAGGAACGCGATCACCGCGAGCACCCGCCGGTGATCCTCGTCCGTGTCCGGCAGGCGCAGCTTCCCGAGGATGCTGTGGACGTGCTTCTCGACCGTGCCGTCCGTCACCCAGAGACGGTGCGCGATGCCGGCGTTCGAGCGGCCCTCGGCCATCAGCGCGAGCACCTCGCGCTCCCGCGGGCTGAGGTCCGCGAGCGGGTCGGAGACGCGGCGGGCGTCGACGAGCTCCCGGACGAGCGCCGGGTCGACCGCGGTCCCGCCCTTCGTGACCCGGTCGAGCGTCTCGAGGAAGTCGTCGACGTCGGTGATGCGGCTCTTGAGCAGGTAGCCGCTGCGCTCGCCGCTCGCGAGCAGGTCCATCGCGTGCTCGACCTCGACGTGCGCGGAGAGCACGAGGATCGCGGTCGCCGGCGACTCCTCCCGGATCACGCGCGCCGCCTCGAGCCCCTCTGTGGTCCCGGTGGGCGGCATGCGGATGTCGACGATGGCCAGATCGGGCTGCTCGGAGCGGACGAGCTCCAGGAGCTCGTCGCGGTCCCCCGCCTGGCCGACCACCTCGTAGCCGGCCCGGTCGAGCAGGCTCGCGAGGCCCTCGCGCAGGAGGACGTCGTCGTCTGCGATGACGACACGGCCGCGACTCCGCACGGCTTCCGCGCTCTGCTCCATCGCTCCCATTATCTTCGTCTTGCGGGCGCTTCTCGCGCGTGAGACCCTAAATCGATGGCGAGGCCGACGCCTTCGCGCCCCTACGGAATCGCCGGTCGGATGATCGGCTCGAGCGTCCTCCTGGCACTCGTGATCGGCGCGGCATTCGCCGTCCTCCTGATCGCGATCCAGCGCTCACGCACCGACACGCGTAGGGCGATCCACTCGCAGGACGTCCTGCTCGCGGCCAACGCTCTCGAGGGGAGCGTGCTCGACCTGGAGACCGGGCAGCGCGGGTTCCTCCTCACCCACCAGGAGCAGTTCCTCCTGCCCTGGCAGCAGGCGCGGGCGGCGATCCCGGGCGAGGGCCGCACGCTGCTCGGCCTCGTCTCGGGAGATGCCGGGCAGAGCGCGCGCGCCCGCCAGATCGTCGCGGACACGCGCTCCTACCTCGCCGACTACTCGCTTCCGCTCGTCCAGGCCGCGGAGCACAACGAGCCGGCGACGAAGACGGTGCCGGTCATCGCCGAAGGCGAGGCCCGCGTCTCCGTCATCCGCGGCATCTTCGGCCAGCTCCTCGCAGCCGAGCGCACCAGCGTCCGCGCGCGCGACGCGGCGTCGAGGTCGGCGGCGACCGCCGCGTACATCGGCGCGCTCGTCGGCATCATCGCGTCCATCGCCCTCGTCGCGCTGTACGCGGGCTTCCTGACGCGCGCTATCGTCGCGCCGATCCGGCGCGCGGCCTCGGTGACGCGCCGGCTCGCCGGCGGAGACCTCACGTCCCGGCTCCCCGAGTCGGGCATCGGCGAGATCGGCGAGCTCCAGCGGTCGTTCAACCAGATGGCGGCGTCGCTGGAGCGCAGCCGGGACGAGCTGATCGAGTCCCGCGCGCGCCTCGTCGTCACGGCGGACGAGACGCGGAGGCGGTTCGAGCGCGACCTGCACGACGGCGCGCAGCAGCGCTTCGTGACCACCGCGTTGCGCCTCCGCAGCGCCCAGGCCGGGGTGCCGCCGGAGCTGGCCAAGCTGAGCGGCGAGCTCGACGGCGTGGCGGACGAGCTATCCGCGGCGATCGACCAGCTCCGCCACTTCGCGCAGGGGATCCATCCGGCGATCCTCGCCGAGGGCGGGCTCGGCCCGGCGATGCGGAAGCTCGCGCGCCAGTCGGCCGTCCCCGTCGAGCTGGAGATGCAGACGAACGGCCGGCTGCCCGAGCAGGTCGAGGTCGCCGCCTACTACGTCGTCTCGGAGGCGCTGACGAACGCGGCCAAGCACGGGAAGGCGTCCCGTGCGGCGGTGACGGTCGACTCGGGGCCGGACACGCTGCGCGTGGTGATTGTCGATGACGGGATCGGCGGGGCGGAGTTCGGTCGCGGCTC
>JAFAIV010000369.1 GCA_019236545.1 Actinomycetota bacterium
CGACCTCGAGGGCTCGCTCGAGGCCGGGCTGAAGTACCTCGTCGTCGGCTCGTTCGGCTCGGCGGCGCTGCTCTTCGGGTCGGCGCTCGTCTACGCGGCGACAGGCCGGATCGACTTCGTCGGCATCACGCACCAGATCGGCGCGCTCGGCCTGTCGAAGGACACGCTGCTCGCGCTCGGGCTGGCGCTGATCATCGCGGGGCTGGGGTTCAAGTCCTCGTCCGCGCCGTTCCACATGTGGACGCCGGACGTCTACCAGGGCGCGCCGACGACCGTGACCGCGTTCATGGCGGCGGCGACGAAAGTGGCGGCGTTCGCGCTGGCGATGCGCGTCATGCAGACGGCGTTCCCGCAGGACTCGCGGCTCTGGACGTGGGCGTTCGCCGGGGTCGCGGTCGCGTCGCTCGTGATCGGGAACTTCGCCGCGCTCGTGCAGAAGAACGTGAAGCGGATCCTCGCGTACTCGTCGATCTCGCACGCCGGCTTCATGCTGATCGGCCTCAGCGCCGGGACGGCGCTCGGCGGGCGCGCACTCATGTACTACCTGATCCCGTACGCGGCGATGGCGTTCGGCTCGTTCGCGGTCGTCGCCGCGCGTGAGCGCGAGCTCGGGGAGCCGGTGACGCTGGAGAACCTCGCCGGCTTCGGCTGGGAGCGGCCGTTCCTCGGCGTCGCGATGTGGTTCTTCCTCTTCGCCTTCGCGGGCCTGCCGCTCGGCGGCGGCTTCGTCGGGAAGTTCTACGTCTTCTCGGCCGCGTACCGGCACGGGTGGACGTGGCTCGTGATCGTCGGCGTCCTCGCCACGCTCGTCAGCCTCTACTACTACCTCGGCATCGTCCGCGCGATGTACATGCGCCCGAGCGAGGAGCTGCGGGTCGCGCCCGTCGCGGGCGGCTCACCGCCGCGGGACACGCTCCTGCAGGTGTCGGTCGCGCTGGCGCTGGCCGTCTCGGTCGGCTCGCTGTTCGCCGTCTCGCCGCTGATCCACCTCGCGAAGCACGCCGCCTCGGCGCTGCCGTTCTAGCGCGAGAAGACGGCGGGCTTGCGGCCCGCGTAGCGGAGCGGCTCGAGCACCCAGGCGACCGCGGGGATCGCATACGCGACGACCGCGAGGACGAGCGACCAGCTCGCGAGCGGCGGCGTCCCGGTGTGCGCGGGCGCGTCGTAGCGGACGGCCGACGCCGTGACGAGGAGCGTCAGCGCGAGCGAGCTCGAGAAGGCGCGAAGGCGGGCGTGCTCTCCCTCGAGCCAGTCGCTGGCCGCGGTGTACGCGGCGGCGGCGGCGAGCGGGACGGCGACCAGGCCGACATACAGCGCGAGTCCCGTGAGTCCCGCGGACGACGCCGCAAGAGCGACGGCGGTGGCGGAGAGCGGGAGCAGCCTCGATCCCATCTCCGCATAGCTTCGCGTCCGAACCGGACGGTCCTCCCCCACCCGCTCGATAGGCTCGCGGCTCACGCGACCACGAGGAGACGAGATGCCAGGAACGACTCTGACGTGGCTCGGCCACAGCGCCTTCCGCTTCGACACGCCCGGGGGGAAGCGCGTCTACGTCGATCCCTTCCTGCACGGGAACCCGACGTGCCCCGAGGGCGAGCGGGAGCCGGAACGCGTCGACATCGTCGCTGTCACGCACGGCCACGGAGACCACGTCGGGGACGCCGTCGCGCTGGCGCAGAAGCACGGCGCAACCGTCGTCGCGCAGGTCGAGCTCGCCGGTTGGCTGGGCAAGCAGGGCACGGAGAAGGTCGTCGCCCCGAACAAGGGTGGCACGGCCGAGGTCAACGGCGTCCGGTTCACGCTCGTGAACGCGTTCCACTCGAACTCGAATCCGGAAGGCGGCTACGGCGGCGAGGCGTGCGGGATCGTCGTCACGGTCGAGGACGGGACGCGGATCTACTTCGCCGGCGACACCTGCGTCTTCGGGGACATGTCCCTGATCGGCCGCATCTACCAGCCCGACCTCGCCGTCCTGCCGATCGGCGACTTCTACACGATGAGCCCGCGCGAGGCTGCCGTCGCGCTCGAGCTGCTCGGCGTGAAGCGCTGCCTGCCCTGTCATTGGGGGACGTTCCCGGCGCTGACCGGGACGCCCGAGCAGCTGGCCGAGCTCGCGCCGGCAGGCGTGACGATCGAGCACGTGCAGCCCGGGGGATCGGTGACGGTGTGAGGGAGCGCTGGTGGGGAGCGAGCGGGCGGCGGGTGCCGGAGCTCGTGGCGGAGGGCGATCCCGCCGTCCCGGTCGAGGAGGCGCTCGTGCTGGACGCCGTCGAGGAGGAGGCGCTGCGAGCCGCATTCGCGGAGGGCCGGCCGGTCGTCGTCCGCGCGTCGTCGGCCGAGGAGGTGAAGGCGGCGCTCGCACGGCCGGAGGTGGCGTGCGTCCTCGTTCCGGCCGATCGCGACGATCTCCTCTCGCTCGACCTGACGGAGCTCACGTATGGCCGCTAGGCCCGTCGTCGCGACGTACTCGATCGTCGCGTGCGACCTGGAGGCGCGGCAGTGGGGCGTCGCGGTGCAGTCGAAGTTCCTGGCGGTCGGCTCCGTCGTGCCGTGGGCGCAGGCGGAGGTCGGCGCGGTGGCGACACAGTCGTATGCGAACCCGAGCTTCGGGCCGTTCGGGCTCGAGCTGATGGCCGAGGGGCTGTCCGCGGAGGAGACGCTGGAGCGGCTCGTCGCCGGGGACGAGGGCCGCGAGGACCGGCAGGTGGGCGTCGTGGACGGCGAGGGGCGAAGCGCGAGCTGGACGGGGTCGCAGTGCATGGATTGGGCAGGACATCGCACCGGGCCGGGCTACGCGGCGCAGGGGAACATCCTCGTCGGGCCGGAGACGGTCGACGCCCTCGTCGCGACGTTCGAGGCGACGGTCGCGCTGCCGCTGGCGAACCGGCTGCTGGAGTGCCTCGTCGCGGCGCAGGCCGCCGGCGGCGACCGGCGCGGCCAGCAGTCCGCGTCCCTGCTCGTCGTCGAGAAGAACGGCGGCTATGCAGGGCTCTCCGACGTCGCCGTCGACCTGCGCGTGGACGACCACGAGCGGCCGATCGAGGAGCTGCGCCGGATCTTCGCCGCGCACCGCCGCCTCTTCGGCGTGACGCCACGCAAGGAGTGGCTGCCGCTCGAGGGCGAGCTCGCGGGCGAGGTGCGGGAGCGCCTGACGGCGCTCGGCTACGACGACCTCGACACCTGGGCAGGCGTCGAGAACCTCGAGGACCGCGTCGACGGCGAGGACTCGATCGACCCGGTCGTGCTGGAGGCGTTGCGGGAGGCGTCCGCGTGAAGGTCTTCCAGCTGGACGAGTTCGACCGGCTGCCGGTCTTCGGGACGCTCGTGTGGCGGCCGGTGCGGCGGACGCTCGGCGTGACGGC
>JAFAIV010000105.1 GCA_019236545.1 Actinomycetota bacterium
GGCGTCCCGCCCTGCTCGGCGACGCGCTGGACGGCGGCGTCGACCTCCGGGGGCGTGCGGCCGCCGTTCTCCGCGATGAAGGCCTTCACGGCGTCGGCGGCCCCCTTGCGGATCTGGGTGCCGGTCATGTTCACGCCGCTCATCCGGGTCGCCGCGGGGAACGGGACGAACTCGTGCTCGCCGAGCTCCCGCTCGCGCAACCCGAAGCGCTCCTTCGCAAGGACGACGATCGAGCGGCCTTCCGGCGTCTCGTCGGCGAGCGAGGCGAGCTGCGCGACCTCGGCCAGCTCCTGCTCGCCGACGCCCGGCGCCGGGATGAACTCGGCTGCCTGCCGGTTGCCGAGCGTGATCGTGCCGGTCTTGTCGAGCAGGAGCACGTCGACGTCGCCCGCCGCCTCGACGGCGCGGCCGGACATCGCCAGGACGTTGCGCTGGACGAGCCTGTCCATGCCGGCGATGCCGATCGCCGAGAGGAGCGCGCCGATCGTCGTCGGGATGAGCGCGACGAGCAGCGCGATCAGGACGGTCTCGGACTGCCGCGAGTGGGCATAGATCGCGAACGGCTGCAGCGTGACGGTGGCGACGAGGAACGTGATCGTGAGCCCGGCGAGCAGGATGTTCAGCGCGATCTCGTTCGGCGTCTTGCGCCGCTCGGCCCCTTCGACGAGGGCGATCATCCGGTCGAGGAACGACCTTCCCGGCTCCTGCGTCACCTCGATCACGAGCTTGTCGGAGAGCAGGCGTGTTCCGCCGGTGACCGCGGACCGGTCGCCTCCCGCCTCGCGGACGACGGGCGCGGACTCGCCGGTGATCGCCGACTCGTCCACGGATCCGACGCCCTCGATGATCTCACCGTCGGCCGGGATGACCATGCCCGCCTCGACGACCACGACGTCGCCCTTCTGGAGGTCCGGCGCCGCGACCTCCTCCAGGTTCCCGTCGGAGCGACGGCGCAGGGCGGTCGTCGTCGTACGGGTCGCCCGCAGGGCGTTCGCCTGCGCCTTGCCGCGCCCCTCGGCGATCGCCTCGGCGAAGTTGGCGAACAGCACGGTGAGCCAGAGCCAGACCGCGATCGTGCCGACGAACCAGAGCTGGTCGTGGTGCCCCTGGACGAGCTCCTTCAGGAAGATCGCGGTCGTGATCACGCTCCCGATCTCGACGATGAACATCACGGGGTTCTTCAGCTGCAGCCGGGGGTCGAGCTTCGGGAACGAGTCCTTGACCGCCTGGACCACGAGGTCGCGGGAGAAGACGCCGCTGCGGCGACGTGCCGGAACGGGTGCTGCGACGGACGTCATCTACTTGCCTCCAAGCTTGTCGAGGGCGAGGTTCAGCTCGAGCACGTTCACGCCCGGCTCGCCGAAGAAGCCGAGCCAGCGGCCGTCGGTGTTCTCCGAGATCAGCTTCTGGACGGTCGTCAGCGGGAGGTGCCGGACGGCAGCGATGCGGTGCGCCTGCAGCTGCGCGTAGGCGAGCGAGATGTCGGGATCGATCCCGGACGCCGACGGCACGACCGCGTCGACCGGGATCTGGTGGATCGTCAGGCCGGCGTCGTATGGGCCTTCGAGCTTCAGGACGGCGGCCGCGTTCTGGTGCACGAGCTTGGCGAGCGCGGGGTTCGTCGGCCCGAGGTTCGAGAACGTCGTGCCGGCCGCGTTGTAGGCCGGGGTGGTCGCCGACGGCCGCTCGTGGAAGTACCCGGGGCTCGTGAATGCCTGCGCGGCGAGCCGCGACCCGATCACCTTCCCGTCCTCGACGATCAGGCTCCCGCCCGCCTGGCTCGGGAACGCGGCCGAGGCGAACGCGGTCATCAGGGCCGGATAGGCGAAGCCGAAGACGGCCGTCATCAGGACGATCGAGACGACGGACGCGACGAGGATGCGCTTCATCAGTGCATCAACCCCTCGACGATCGGGCCGAGCGTGAGCGCTGGGAAGAGCATGAGCCCGGCGGTGAGCAGGATCATCCCGACCAGCAGGACGGAGAAGGTCGCGCCGTCGCTGCGGAAGGTGCCGACCGAGGCCGGCACCGCCCGCTTGGCCGCGAGCGACCCGCCGAGGGCGAGCGCCGCGATCAGCGGCACGAAGCGCCCGAAGAGCATGTCGATGCCGCCCAGGTAGGCGGAGAACGGCGTGCCCCCGTAGCCGGCGAAGGCGCTGCCGTTGTTCCCGGCCTGCGACGTGTACGCGTAGAGCGCCTCGCTGAATCCGTGCGCGCCCGGGTTGTACATCGAAGCGAGTCCGGACTTCGTCACGACGGCCGCCGCGGTCAACGTGAGGATGAGAACGGCCGGGAAGAGCGACCCGAGCGCGGCGAGCTTCACCTCTCGCGCCTCGATCTTCTTCCCCAGGTACTCCGGCGTTCGTCCCACCATCAGCCCCGCGATGAAGACGGTCAGGACGATGATGAACAGGACGCCGTACATCCCCGAGCCGACGCCGCCGTAGATGATCTCCCCGAGGAAGATCATCGTCAGCGGCACGGCGCCGCCCGCCGGGGTCATGGCGTCGTGCCCGGCGATCACGGCGCCGGTCGACGTCATCGTCGTACCCGTGGTGAAGAGCGCGGTCTCGGCGATGCCGTAGCGGATCTCCTTGTCGGTCATGTTCCCGCCGGTCTGCAGGCCGCTGTGCGTGATGTTCACGCCGGAGGTGCGCAGCACCCGGGAGCCGTGCTGCTCGGCGACGAAGTTGACGCCGACGCCGACCGCGAACAGGACGAACATCGCGGCGAAGATCGCGAGTGCATTGCGCATCCCGCGGATCCAGCGGCCGAACATGAAGACCGACGCGAACGGGATCAGCAGCTCGAGGAAGAGCTCGAAGTAGCCGCCGAGGCTGCCAGGCCCCTCGAACGGCGTCGCCGAGTTGGAGTTGTAGAAGCCGCCGCCGTTCGTCCCGAGATGCTTGATCGCGATCTGGGAGGCGACCGGCCCGCGGGCGATCGTCTGGTGCCCGCCCTGCAGCGTCGTGGCGGTCGCATAGCCGTGGAAGGTCTGCGGCACGCCGATCGCGATCAGGACGACCGCGCCGACGATCGCGACCGGCAAGAGCACGTAGACCAGCGTCCGGTAGAGGTCGCGCCAGAAGTTGCCGAGGGTCGCCGACGAGCGGCGCGAGAAGCCGCGGAAGAGCGCGACCATCGCCGCGATGCCGACCGCCGCGGAGACGAAGTTTTGCACCGCGAGCCCGGCCATCTGGGTCAGGTACGACATGGTCGACTCGCCCGCGTAGTACTGCCAGTTCGTGTTGGTCAGGAAGCTGGCGGCGGTGTTGAAGGAGATGAAGTCCGACACGCCGCCCATGTGCTGCGGGTTCAGGAAGAGGTGCCCCTGCAGGCGCTGGATCGCGTAGAGCACCAGCACGAACAGGAAGCTGAAGCCGAGCAGGTGAGCGCCGTACTCCTTCCACGACTGCTCCTTCGCCGTGCGGTCGCCGATCGCACGGTAGAAGCCCCGCTCGACGCTGCCCAGGAAGCGGAGGCGCCCGCGCCGGAGGAAGCCGTCGTCGTCGGCGAACACGCGCGCCATGTAGAGCCCGAACGGGTAGCTGGCGGCGATCAGGACGACGACGAAGACGAGGATCTGCCCGATGCCCTGCCCCATCAGAACCGCTCCCCTCGGAAGAGCGCGTACACGAGGTAGACGAGGATCGCGAACGAGATCGCGAGCCCGAAGGCGTCGGCGGCGGACATCAGAGCTTCCCCAGGGCCCAGACGAGCCCGAAGAGGAGCACGAAGGTGGCGACGAAGACGGCCACCGCCGCGAGGTCGTACATCAGTGAACCTCCAAGAGGTCGTGGATTCGGTCGATCGCCGGTACGAGAGCGGCTGCGTCGCCGGCGATGTAGAGCGGGCCGGCACCGTCGGTGAGCAGGTCGTGCACGTGCACGATCGCGGCGCCGGTCGCCGGCCGATCGAGGTCGGAAAGCCGATCCGAGAGCAGCTCCAGCGCCGCGACGTGCGGGCGGAGCCTGCGTCGGGCGAGAACGGAGGCGGAGAGGGCCGGGCGCGGGTCGCGCAGCTCGCGCGCGATCGCGTCGAGCATCCCGGCGAGCCTCCGGCGCTCGCGCGGCGACGTCAGCTCGGCGACGCGCCAAGCGACCGACGGGTGCCGCTCCCAGTGGCCGCCGGAGGCGCGGAGGAGCGCATCGGCCGCGCGCCGGCGGCTGCGGCGGCGTAGCCACCCGCCGAGCCGGTTCTCGCGAGCGTCCGCATGCCTGCGGCGCCCGACCTCGAGCGCATGTCCTCTGTCCACGCCTTCGACGCTAGGACGACGCCGCTGAACGAGGGCTTAGGGTTCCGGCCCTCGGCCTGAAGATTGTCTGAAGAGGCTACGCGGGGTCGACGAGCCGGTAGCCGGCGCCGGTCTCCGTGAGCAGGTACTGCGGGTGCGCGCGGTCGGGCTCGATCTTGCGGCGGAGCTGGGAGATGTTCACCTGGAGGAGGTTGGCCGCGTCCTGGTAGCCGGGGCCCCAGACCTCTCGCAGGAGCTGACGCTGGGTGAGGAGCTTGCCGACGTTGAGGGCGAAGACGCGGAGCAGGTCGAATTGGTGCGGCGTCAGGTGCACGGGCTTCCCGGCGACGGTGACGGAGCGCTTCGCGAGGTCGACGACGAGCTCCCCGACCTCGACGACGGGCTCGCCGCCCGGCGCCGTCCTGCGGAGCACCGCGCGCAGGCGCGCGAGCAGTTCGTCGATCCCGACCGGCTTCGTCACGTAGTCGTCGGCGCCGGCGTCCAGGGCGGCGACCTTCTCGCGCTCGTCGCCGACGGCGGAGAGGACGATGATCGGCGCGGTGCTCCAGCCGCGGAGCTCGCGGGCGACGTCGGTGCCTGTGCCGTCCGGGAGGACGAGGTCGAGGATCACGGCTTCGGGCGGGCGCATCGCGGCCGCGGCGAGCGCGGTCTCGACCGTCTCGGCCGTCTCGACCTCGTAGCCCGCACCGCGAAGGCTCGTGCGGAGCGCGCGCAGGATCTGCTGCTCGTCGTCGACGACGAGCACGCGCGGGCCGGTCATGCCGGCACCTCCGCGTGCGCCTGCGCGGCCACCGGCAGCGCGAGGACGAACGTCGCGCCCTGCCCGGCGTGCGACTCGACCCAGACGCGGCCGCCGTTCGCCTCCGCGAACCCGCGCGCGATCGCGAGCCCGAGCCCGGCGCCGCGGGTCTCGCCGGTCAGCGAGCCGCGCTGGAACGGCTCGAAGATCCGCTCCGCCTCGGTCGGCGGGATGCCTGGGCCGTGGTCGACGACGCGCACGAGGACGTCCCGGCCGGTGCGGCGTACCTGGACGCGCACCTTCTCGTCGGGAGGCGAGTAACGGAGCGCGTTCTCGACGAGGTTCGCCACGACGCGCTCGGCCTGGTGGAGGTCGGCGTGGACGAGGGGCGAGTCGTCGTCCGGGAGCACGACGTCGACGCGGTCGGCGCCCTCGACGCCGTCGACCGCCTGGAGCACGACGTCCTCGATCGCCCAGTCGCCGAGCTCGGGGGCCGCCGCCCCGGCCTGCAGGCGCGAGAGGTCGAGGAGATTGGACACGAGCCGGTCGAGCCGCTCCGCCTCGCCGAGGATCGTGTCCGCGAGCTCCTGCCGGTCGCCGGGCTCGAGCGCGAGCTCGGCGTGCGCGAGCGCGCCCGCGGAAGTCAGGATCGCCATCAGCGGCGAGCGCAGGTCGTGGCTGACGGCGCGGAGCAGCGCGGTCTTCATCGCGTCGCTGCGCCGGTACGCCTCCGCCTCGAGCGCCTCGCCGGCGAGCCGCTCGCGCTCGGCCGCGATCCTCTGCAGCGACGTGAGCGCCGGCAGGAGCCGGCGGCGCGAGCCCGGAGTGGCCGTCGCGGCCTCGATGCGGTCGAGCTCGGTCGCGGCGCTGTTCTGCTCGAGCAGCGCCGTCGCGACGCGCGCGAGGAGCTCGGCCTCCTGGGCCTGGCGCCGCGACCGCGTGGCGAGCTGGCTGACGACGACGGCGGTGACGACGAAGACGAGCAGCGCGAACCAGTTCCGCGAGTCCTGCAGCGTGAACGTGTAGAGCGGCGGCAGGAAGAAGAAGTTGAAGGCGAGCATGCTGGCGACCGCGACGAGGACGCCGTACGCGAGCCCGAAGAAGACGGCGATCGGGATCACGCCGAGCAGGTAGAGCACCGCAAGGCTGAGGACAGGGATGTGCCCCTTGAGCAGCTCGATCAGGGCGGTGATCGCGGTCACCGCCAGTGCGCACGACCCGATCCCGAGCGCGAAGCGCCTCACGCCACCAACGGTACTCCGGCCCTACGCTGGGGTCATGCGAGTCGTCCTGTTCCGCCCTCGTCGCGGCGGCACCCCTCCGCGCCGCGGCACCATCGTCCCGGCGGACGGCGCCACGCCACGCCTCCTCCGCCACTGCTAGCGAAACGACGACGGGCCGCCCGAAGGCGGCCCGCGTCGAGTGCGTGACGGCTGCGGCTCTAGCCGTGGATCGAGACGACGATCGGGATGATCAGGATCGCGACGATGTTGGCGATCTTGATCATCGGGTTGATCGCCGGGCCGGCCGTGTCCTTGTACGGGTCGCCGACGGTGTCGCCGGTGACCGCCGCGGCGTGGGCCTCGGAGCCCTTGCCGCCGTAGAGGCCGTCCTCGATCAGCTTCTTCGCGTTGTCCCAGGCGCCGCCGCCCGAGGTCATCGAGATCGCGAGGAAGAGACCCGTGACGATCGTTCCGATCAGGAGGCCGCCGAGCATCTTCGCGCTGATCAGCCCGACGACGATCGGGAAGAGGATCGGCACGATCGCCGGGACGATCATCGAGCGGATCGCCGAGCCGGTGACGATGTCGATCGCGCGACCGTACTCCGGCCGCTCCGTGCCCTCCATGATCCCGGGGTGCTCGCGGAACTGGCGGCGCACCTCCTCGACGACCTCGCCGCCGACGCGACCGACGGCCTGCATGGCGAGCGACGCGAAGAGGAACGGCATCAGGCCGCCGATGAAGAGGCCGGCGATGACCCACGCGTTCGAGAGGTCGAACGAGAGGTGCGCGAGCGCCGACCCGGCCTTCGCCTGCGTGTGCACGCCGTCCGCGTACGAGCCGAAGAGGACGAGCGCGGCGAGCGCCGCGGAGCCGATCGCGTAGCCCTTCGTGACCGCCTTGGTCGTGTTGCCGACGGCGTCGAGCGGATCGGTGATCGCCCGGACCTCCGGCGGCAGGTCCGCCATCTCGGCGATGCCGCCCGCGTTGTCGGTCACCGGCCCGTACGCGTCGAGCGCGACGATCAGGCCCGTCATGGACAGCTGCGCCATGACCGCGACGCCGATCCCGAACAGGCCGGCGAGGTGGTTCGCGACGAGGATGCCGATGGCGATCACGACCACCGGGAGCGCCGTCGCCTGCATGCCGATGGCGAGGCCCTCGATGATGTTGGTCGCGTGGCCGGTCTGCGACGCCCGGGCGATCGACTTGACCGGGTTCCAGCGGGTGCCCGTGTAGAACTCCGTGATCCCGACGAGCAGCGCGGTGACGACGAGGCCGACGATCTCGGCGCCGTAGAGGCGGCCGAACGTGAAGTTCCCCGTCGACGCGAACGCCTTCGTGACGGGGATGAAGATCGCCGCCGAGATCAGCGTCGCGACGATGACCGCGCGGTAGAGCGCGTTCATGATGTTGCCGCCCTCTTTGACCTTCGCGAACTGGACGCCGATGATCGACGAGATGATCGAGACGCCGCCGATGCAGAGCGGGAACAGCCAGAGGTGCGTCCCCGTCGTCGCCGCGGCGCCGGTGACGCCGAGGAGCATGACGGCGACCGCGGTCACCGCGTAGGTCTCGAACAGGTCGGCGGCCATGCCGGCGCAGTCGCCGACGTTGTCGCCCACGTTGTCGGCGATCACGGCCGGGTTGCGCGGGTCGTCCTCCGGGATCCCAGCCTCGATCTTCCCGACGAGGTCCGCGCCGACGTCCGCGGCCTTCGTGTAGATGCCGCCGCCGAGACGCGCGAACACCGAGATCAGCGAGCCGCCGAAGGCGAGGCCGACGAGGTCCTTGATCGCCGAGTGCGGCGTGTGGCCGAGCCAGCCGGTCAGCGCCCAGTAGTAGCCGGCGACGCCGAGCAGGCCGAGGCCGACGACGAGCAGGCCCGTCACCGAGCCCGCGCGGAAAGCGACGTTGAGCGCCGGCGGAAGCCCGTGGCGCGCCGCCTCCGCAGTCCGCACGTTCGAGCGCACGGCGACGTTCATCCCGATGAAGCCGGCGGCGGCCGAGAAGGTCGCGCCGATCAGGAAGCCGACGGCCGTCCCCCAGCCGAGCTTGTTGTAGAAGCCCAGCAGGAGGAACGGGACGATGGCGACGACCGCGATGGTCGTGTACTGGCGGCGCAGGTACGCCGCCGCCCCCTCCTGCACCGCGCGGGCGATCTCCTGCATGCGCTCGGTGCCGGCGGGCTGCCGCAGCAGCCAGGCGGTGAGGCCGAGGCCATAGACGATCGCGGCGCCTGCGCAGAGGAGAGCGAAAAGCACTGCGTGATGCATGAACCAACTCATCTGTCGAGGCTCTCCCTCCGGATCAGCGCGTCACAAAGTAAGCGCCAGGCGACCCCGGCGCGGGCACGGTTGTACCACAACGGCCGGACCGTCCGTGTCACTAATCGAGGCTGCGCCAGCCCGCCGAGGTCTTGACGAGCAGGCGCCGCGCGTACAGGGCCGCGAGCCCGAAGCGGTCGCGCGCGATCCGCCGCGCGTAGCGGAGGACGGCGTCGACGTAGCGGCTGGACGGGTTGTAGTGCCAGAGCGCCGTCCGGAGATCGCGCGGGGCGCCCGCGGCGCGCAGGTAGCGGGCCGCCGCGAGGATCGCGTCGCGCGGGTCGCGGATGTTCCCCTCCCCGTACGAGCGCCAGGTCGAGGGCATGAACTGCATCGGCCCGAGCGCCCCGGAGATGCTCGGCTCGCGCAGCCGGCCGAAGTCGCTCTCGACGAAGTTGATCGCCGCCAGGACGCGCCAGGGCACGGACGAGCGCTGCTCACCTTCGCGGTAGAGGCCGCGCAGCGTCGCGAGCGGGAGCGCCGGGCCGAGCCGGATCCTCGGCGGCTTCCTCGTCGCGTGCTTCGACGGGATCCCGGTGAGCTCGCGGTGCGCGGTCACGTCGTCGGCGACGTCGGCGCGCACGCGCGGCGGGAGCGCGGCGAGCGTGACGCGATAGAGGCTGGGATCGCCGGCGAGGCGAAGCTCGACGAGCTGCTGGCGCCGCTCCGCGTCGATCGCCGCCTGCGGCAGCGGCTGCGAGTCGTCCCAGCCGGCGATCGCCGCGCGGAAGTCCGCGTCCGCCTGGACGATCTGGGCGGCCGGCGTGGGCGGGGCTTGGAACACGGCGCTACTTGGCGGCGTCGGCGAAGGCGAGCTGGAGGCTCGAGACCGCCTGGCGGACGTCGCGGGCCTCCTCCTCCGGCAGCAACGGCTGGATCGCCTTCAGCGCCTCGATCGCGAGGCGGCTCTGCTCGAGGTCGAGCGCGTCCGGCGAGAGCTTCGCGAAGCCGAGCGAGGCGACGACCGCGCAGGTCTGCGTCAGCAGGTCGGAGACCCTCATGTTGCGGAGCTCCGCGAGGAGCTCCTCCGGCTCAGGGCTGGAAGCGGCGCCGGCAGAGCCGGCACCGCCCGGCCGGCCAACCGAGGGGACTCCTTCGGAATCCCCTCTAGGGTGCGACTCGCTCACTCCAGCGCACCTGCTCCTCGAAGATCTGCTCGATCGACGCGCCCTCGTCGTGCCGGGCGATCTGCCGCTCGGCCGCGTTCCGCTCGGGGACGGCGAGCCACGGCGCGGCGCCGAGCTCCTCCGCGACCGGGAGCACCCATTCGACGAGCTGCTCGAGCCGCGCGCGCGCCGGGACGACCTCCCCGCGCTCGAGGTCGATCAGCTCGCCCGAGAGGCCGTGACGGATCGCCCGCCAGAAGTTCTCCTCGAGCAGCCGGCGCGGGTGGTCGGGCAGCGGCTCGCCCTCGTCGAGAGCGCGCGCGATTCGGGCCGTCAGCGAGTAGCAGAGCGCGGCGAGCGAGCGCGCCTCGCCGACGTCCGGCTGCGCGTCGCAGATCCGGATCTCGACCGTCGGGAACGCGAGGTGCGGGCGGACGCTCCACCAGAGCTGCGTGTGCTCGGTGACCGAGCCGGTCTCGTAGAGGAAGCGGACGTAGCGCTCCCAGTCGTCCCAGCCG
>JAFAIV010000188.1 GCA_019236545.1 Actinomycetota bacterium
ACGCGCACGTCGAGCTTGGCGAGGTGGAGGCCGAAGATCTCGACCCGCCGCCGCAGCTCGGCGAGACGGCCGTCGGCGATCCGCGCGCCGCGATTCGCGCGCAGGCTGCGGTCGAGGACGGCAAGGTCCTCGGCGAACGCGGCGAGCGACGGGTAGGCGTCGGCGTCGAGGCGCCGCCACATGAACGAGAGCTTCCGCCGGTACGGCTCGTCGAGGTTCTGGTCCCCGATCTCCGCCGCGTACTCCGGGAGCTCGGCCTCGTCGCGCGCGATCGACTCCCGCAGCTCCTCGCTCACGGGAGTCAGCCGCGAGGAGACGCCGAGCTCCCCGGCGAGGGCGCGCACCTCGTCGCGGTAGCGCTGGAGGAGCAGCCGGCGGGCGCGGTCGAGCGCCTCCGCGATCGTGTCCGGCCCGGCATTCGGGTTACCGTCCGCGTCGCCGCCGATCCAGCTCCCGAAGCGCAGCGGCGGCGGCGCCCCGGGGAAGCGCGCGCGGTAGTCGTGGAGCAGCCGCTCGGCGGCGTCGATCAGGCTCTGCTCGAAGAACCACTGGCCGTTGCGAATCTCGTCCACGACCCGCGGCCGCCGCGCGCGCACCTCGTCGGCCTGCCAGAGCATCGTGATCTCGGAGGCGAGCTCGTCGGTGACGTCGTCGCCCTCGTCGAGCCGCTCAAGCAGGTCGGCGAGGCGGAGATGCGCGCCGAGGACGGTGCGGCGAGCCGCCTCCGTGGGGTGCGCGGTGAGGACCAGCTCGAGCGACACGCGCTCCTCGAGCACCTCCTGCGGCACGCCCTCCAGCCGCTCGAACGCCTCCGCGAGCGACTCCGGCGGCACGCGCCCCTCGTGCGCGTACTCGCGGCGGCGGCGAACGCGGTGGTGCTGCTCGGCGACGTTCGCGAGCTGGAAGTAGAGGCCGAACGCGCGCAGGACCGACGCCTGCCGGGCGAGCGGGAGCGCGCCGACGGCGGCGCGGAGCTCGTCGAGCGGAGCGCCCTTCCTCGCCTCGCGCGCGAGCGCCCGCACGCGCTCGACGTCCTCGAGCAGGTCCTCGCCCTCCTGCTCGACCAGGACGCGCCCGAGCAGGTCGCCGAGCAGGCGCACGTCGCGCCGCAGCGGGGAGTCGGCATGCACGGCCATCCCGGCAAGCGTAGGCCGATTTGCAGGGGAAACCGCACAATCGCTACCGTCGGCGCATGGGTCGCACGCTGTTCGAGAAGGTCTGGGAGAGCCACGTCGTCCGCCGCGAGGAGGGCCAGCCCGACCTCCTCTACATCGACCTCCACCTCGTCCACGAGGTCACGTCGCCGCAGGCGTTCGACGGCCTGCGCCTAGCCGGGCGGAAGGTGCGGCGCCCCGACCTGACCGTCGCGACGATGGACCACAACGTCGCGACCGGCGACGACACGCCGCCCGACCCGCTCTCCGAGCAGCAGCTCGACGCGCTCGCCCGGAACTGCGAGGAGTTCGGCGTGCCCCTGTACGCAACCGGCAGCGGGCGCGAGGGGATCGTCCACGTGATCGGGCCGGAGCTCGGGTTGACGCAGCCCGGGAAGACGATCGTCTGCGGCGACTCGCACACCTCCACACACGGCGCCTTCGGCGCGCTCGCGTTCGGCATCGGCACCTCGGAGGTCGAGCACGTGCTCGCGACGCAGACGCTGCTGCAGCGGAAGCCGAGGTCGCTGCGCATCACGTTCGTCGGCGAGCCCGCGCCCGGCGTCGGCGCGAAGGACTACGTGCTCGCCGCGATCGGCCGCATCGGCGTCGACGGCGGCGTCGGCCAGGTGGTCGAGTACGCCGGCCCCGCGATCGAGGCACTCTCGATGGAGGGCCGCATGACCATCTGCAACATGTCGATCGAGGCTGGGGCTCGCGCCGGGATGATCGCGCCCGACGACACGACGTTCGCCTACCTCCGTGAGCGCGGCGTCGAGACGAAGCCGGAGTGGCGCGAGCTCCGCTCCGACGACGACGCCGTCTTCGACCGTGAGGTCGAGATCGACGTGAGCCGGATCCGGCCGCAGGTCACCTGGGGCACGAACCCGGGGATGGTCGTCTCGATCGACGACGTCGTCCCCGAGCCCGCCGACGAGGCCGCCGAGCGCGCGCTCGCGTACATGGCGCTGCAGCCGGGGACGCCGATCCGCGAGATCAGCGTCGACCGCGTCTTCATCGGCTCGTGCACGAACTCGCGGATCGAGGACCTGCGCCTGGCGGCGGCGGTCGTCCGCGGCAAGCAGGTGCATCCGTCGGTGCGCGCGATGGTCGTCCCGGGCTCGGCGCAGATCAAGGCGCAGGCCGAGGCGGAGGGGCTCGACAGGATCTTCACCGAGGCCGGGTTCGAGTGGCGGCGCGCCGGTTGCTCGATGTGTCTCGGCATGAACCCGGACGTCCTCTCCCCCGGCGAGCGCTGCGCTTCGACCTCGAACCGGAACTTCGAGGGCCGCCAGGGGGCCGGCGGGCGGACGCACCTCGTCAGCCCGGCGATCGCCGCCGCGACCGCGCTTGCGGGCCACTTCGAGGTGCCGGCGTGAAGGCGTTCCGCAAGGTGACGTCCACGGCAGTCGTCCTCGACCGGCCCGACGTCGACACCGACCAGATCATCCCGAAGCAGTTCCTGAAGCGGATCGAGCGCACCGGCTACGGCGAGTTCCTCTTCTTCGACTGGCGCAAGGACCCGGACTTCGAGCTCAACCACCAGCAGGGGAAGATCCTGCTCGCGGGCCGGAACTTCGGCTGCGGCTCGTCGCGAGAGCACGCGGCGTGGGCGCTCGAGGACTACGGCTTCGAGGCCGTCGTCGCGCCGTCGTTCGGCGACATCTTCCGCCAGAACTCGCTCAAGGTCGGGCTGCTGCCGGTGCAGCTCCCGGCCGAGCAGGTGCGCGAGCTGATGGACCGCGCGCTGGCCGGCGAGGCGCTGACGGTCGACCTCGAGGAGCGGACGGCGGGCGGGTTCCCGTTCGAGCTGGA
>JAFAIV010000345.1 GCA_019236545.1 Actinomycetota bacterium
GGTGTCGTACACGGACGGCACCTGCTGGACGATCCGCGCGGTGCGCTCGAGGCCGAGGCCGGTGTCGATGTTCTGCTTCGGCAGGTCGGTGAGCGTCCCGTCCGGGTGGAGCTCGTACGCCATGAAGACGAGGTTCCAGAACTCGAGGAAGCGCTCGCACTTCGCGCAGCCGGGGAGGCAGCCCTCGGCGCAGCCGACCTCGGCGCCCCAGTCGTAGTAGATCTCGGAGTCGGGCCCGCACGGGCCGGGGCCGCCGACCGACCAGAAGTTCTCGGACGACGGCAGCGGGACGATCCGCTCCGCCGGCATGCCGATGGCCTCCCACAGCCGGATCGCCTCCTCGTCGGGGCCGAGCTTCAGCTCCGGGTCGCCGGCGTGGACGCTGACCCAGATCCGGTCCCAGTCGAGCCCGAGCCGCTCGCGCACGAACTCCGTCGCATACTCGACGGCGCCCTGCTTGAAGTACTGGCCGAACGAGAAGTTGCCCATCATCTCGAAGAAGGTCAGGTGGTACGTGTCGAGCCCGACCTCGTCGATGTCCGGCGTCCGGAAGCACTTCTGGGCCGTTGTCGTCAGCGGCGCCGGAGGCGTCTCGCGGCCGAGGAAGAACGGCATCTGCGGCTGCATCCCGGCCGTCGTCAGCAGCGTCGAGCGGTCGTCGGCGCGCGGGATCAGCGGGTACGACGGGCAGCGCAGGTGGCCCTTCTCCTCGAAGAAGGAGAGGAAGCCCTCGCGGATCTCGGCGGACGTGCGCACCGCGCGGGATTGTAGGTGTGGGAGGTCGGGAGTCCTCCTGCTGGAAGCGTCGCCGGCCAAGCCGGCGACGCCCGGCGTCAAGACCGCGGGACTCCTCTGGAGTCCCGCCGGATGGAGGGGTACAGTCGGCGGGTGCTTCCCCGGCGCCGCCGTTACCGCTACCGGCACCGCCGCCTCGCCCCGCTCTGGCTCGTCGTCGCGGCGGCGTTCGTCGTCGGCGCGTGGACGGGCGTCGCCCACAAGACACCGCCCGCGGCGCACGCCTCGGCCCCGCCTGCGGCGCTCGCGCGGGTCGCCGAGACGCTGCCCTCGCCGAAGCCCGCGGCGCCCCCGCCGAAGCCGATCGTGCTGATCCACGGCGCCCCGCTCCTCGCCGGGAAGCTGCACGTGCCGATCGCGGCCGCGGCGGCGATCCTCGTCGACGCCGACACCGGCCAGGTCCTCTGGGCGAGGCACCCGCACCAGCGGCGCGAGATCGCCTCCACGACGAAGATCATGACCGCGCTCCTCGCGCTGAGGAACGTGGGCTGGCACCAGCTGATCACGGTCGCGCCGCAGGTCACGCGCGTCCCACTCGTGCGCGAGGGCCTGCGTGCGGGCGAGCAGGTGCAGGCGTGGAAGCTCTTCTACGCGATGCTCCTCTACTCCGGGAACGACGACGCGCTCCAGCTCGCGCTCGCGGCGGCCGGGACGCAGCCGGCCTTCGTCCGCGAGATGAACGCCGAGGCTGCGCACCTGAGCATGCACGACACGCACTACGCGAGCACGAGCGGCGTCGTCGACAAGGACAACTACTCGAGCGCCTGGGACGTCGCCGCGGTCACGCGCGAGGCGCTACAGAACCCGGTCTTCCGGAAGATCGTGCGGACGCCGCGGATCGAGGTGCCATGGTCGGCGCCGACCTACTCGAAGATCTACGTCAACAACAACCTGATGCTGCGCCTGTACCCGGGCGCGACGGGCGTCAAGACGGGCTACACGCACCTCTCCGGCTGGTGCCTCGTCACTTCCGCGACCCGCCGCGGGCACACGCTGATCTCCGTCGTCCTCGACTCTGGCGACATGTACAACGACTCCAAGAAGCTGCTCGACCTCGGGTTCGCGTCGCTGCGCTGAGTCAGGCGGCAGCCACCAGCCTCCCACCCGCGCCGCGCAGCTCGTAGCGGCCCCGCGCGATCGTCCGGAAGAGCGGCGAGCGGGCGAGGTAGAGCATCGCGCTCGTCGAGTTCAGCCCGGCCTCCTCCGCGAGCCGACCGACCTCGCTGACGCGCAGCCGCGGGTGCTCGCGCACGATCGCGACGAGCGCGCGCTCGAGCGGCGTCAGCACGCGGCGCGGCTCGAGCGGGACGCGTGGCCGAACGACGTCGGCGTCCGCGTCGAGCTCGAGCCACGGGAGGGCGCGGCACCATGCGCGCAGGAGGTCGCGCGGCAGGAAGAGCGGCTGGACGCTCCGCCGCAGGCCGTCGTCGAGCTCGGCGAGCGGCAGCGGGCCGGCGACGGCGAGCATCTTCTCGACCGCCCGCGCGGGCCGGCTGCGGGCGTGCGGGAGCGCGAGCCACTCGCGGTCGGGGTCGAGCCAGCGGATGTCCGCCTGGACGTCGAGGAGCTGCCGCACCGCCTCCGGCTCGGCCGACAGGCGCGCCGCGACCGCGCGGAGCCGGACAGGCCCGGAGCGGCGGGCGAGCCGGGAGACGAGCCGGCGCGTCGCGGTCACGAGCTCGACCTCGTCCCCGCCGAGGACGAAGTCCCCCTCGACGACGACCGGCGCCGCCGAGCCCGCGAGCTCGGCGGCGCGTAGGACCCCCTCCGGGTCGAACGGCCTCTCGGCGATGCCTGCGGCGACGAGGCGCTCGGCGATCGCCCCGCGCGGCGCCGGCGCGAGCGCCGCGATCAGGTCGACGGCGCGGGTCGTCAGCGGCAACGCTGGCGGCGCGGCCGCCATCCGCGCGCGCACGCGCCCCTCGAGCTGGCGCACGCGCTCGCGGGTGTAGCCCTCGGCGGCACCCGCCTCGGCGAGGGTCGCCCCGCCGGCGCCGTCCCAGCCGAGCCGGATCGCGAGCGCGCGCGCCTGCCTGGGCGAGCAACGCAGGTCGTGGAGAAGCGTGAGCAGCTCCTGCTCGAGCGTGTCCATCGGTCACTCCTGTGTCGTTTGGGTGGAAGCCGCGCCATGCGGCGGTCGTGCGGCTTCCTCGCCGAACGCCTCCGACGGTAGCGGCCGCGCCCGCCGGACCTCAACATCGTGTCGATCGGTACGCGTTTGCGCCGTGTCCGCACCGGCCGCTACCGTTGGCGCGTCGCGTGCACCGAAGCGCGCGGCGCAGGCGAGGGAGCCTCTGCGACACGAGTCGCGGGGGCTTTTTTCGTGGACCGAGGAGGAGACGATGCGTACGGAGCCGTTGCGAGTGCTGATCGCGGAGGACGAGACGATCATCCGTCTCGACCTGCGCGGGCTGCTCGAGCGCCAAGGGCTGCGCGTGTGCGGCGAAGCGCGCAACGGCAAGGAGGCGGTCGAGCTGGCGCGTGAGCTCGAGCCGGACGTCGCGATCCTCGACCTGCGCATGCCGGAGCTCGACGGCGTCGAGGCGGCGCGGCGGATCTACGGCGAGCGGCCGCTGCCGATCGTGATGCTGACGGCCTACGCCGACCGGCACTCGATCGAGCGCGCCCTCGAGGCGGGAGTGTTCACGTACCTCGTCAAGCCGTTCCGGGAGTCGGACGTCGGGCCGGCGGTGCGGGCGGCGTACGCGCGGCACGAGGAGCTGCTCGCGGCGCGGCGGCAGGTCGGTGAGCAGCCGTTGCGGCCGCTCGTGATCGGCCTCCGGTCGTCGAGCGGGGACCGCTGGCCGACGCTGCGGATCGGCCGCGACGGCGTCACGGTCGTGGAGGAGGCGGACTGATGCGCGTGCTGGTCGCGGAGGACGAGACGCTGATCCGGCTCGACCTGTGCGCGATGCTCGAGTCCGCGGGCCACGAGGTCTGCGCGCAGGCGAAGGACGGCACCGAGGCGGTGGCCCTCGCGAGCGCGCTCCAGCCGGACCTGGCGGTGCTCGACGTGAAGATGCCGCGGCTCGACGGGATCGAGGCGGCGCGCCGGATCATCGAGGAGCGGCCGATCCCGGTCGTGATCGTCAGCGCCTACACGGAGCGCGCCCTCGTCGACCGGGCCGTCGAGTCCGGCGTCTTCGCCTACCTCGCGAAGCCGTTCCGCCAGGACGACCTCGTCCCCGCGCTCACGACCGCGGTCGCGCGATTCGAGGAGCTCTCAGCGGTGCGGGAGCAGGTCGAGACGCTGAGCGACGCCCTCGCCGCACGCAAGGCGATCGAGCGGGCGAAGGGCATCCTGATGGAGCGCGACGGCCTGACCGAGAACGAGGCGTTCACGCGCCTCCGCAACGCGAGCCAGACGTCGGGGAAGCCGATGCGCGTGATCGCGGAAGCGGTGATCGCGGCGCTCGCGCCGGCCGGTTAGCATCGCCCCTCGTGCAGGAGCTCCAGGCAGGCCTCTGGCACTGGCGGACGCGCCACCCGGAGTGGCGCGAGGGCGAGCCGTGGGACCCCGCCGTCTCCTCGTACGCGCTCGACGACGGCACGAGCCTGCTCCTCTCCGACCCGCTCGGCGTCCCGGAGGAGCTGCTCGACCTCGCGCGCAAGCGCGAGACGGCAATCGTCCTGACCGCGCCGTGGCACGAGCGCGACGCGCGGGAGCTCGGCTTCCCGGTCTGGTCGCCGCATCCGGAGACGGTCGAGGACTTCGTCGCGAAGGGCTACACCGTCGAGCAGGTGGAGGCGTACGGCGGCCCGCCGGACCTCCAGTGGCTCGTGAACGGCGGCGGCGAGGCCCACTGGTTCTGGGGCGGCGACCGCCTCCCCTTCGGGATCGAGGCGTTCGCCGGCTGGACGAAGCACGACGTCGCGCTCTGGATCGAGGACCGCCGCGCGGTCGTCCTCGGCGACACGGTCGCCGACTTCGGCGAGGGGATCGCGATCAACACGCGCTGGCTGCCGAAGGACGTCACACGCGAGGACGTCGCCGCCCGCCTGCGCCCGCTCCTCGACAAGCCGGTCGAGCTCGTGCTCCCCTCGCACGGCGAGCCGTGCGGCCGCGACGCGCTCGAGCGAGCGTTGGCCTAGCAGGCGTTACGGCCTGCCGACGGAGCGCCGGTAGGCGAAGTCGCCGACCCGCCCGAGCGTCCGCCAGACCCACCCGATCGCCCTACCGACGGCGCGGATTCCATCCGCCTGCGCGGCGCTGTCCCCGTACTCGCGGCTCACGAGGTCGCGCCGGCCCATCGGCTAGCGCCCGCCGGCGAGGGTCTCCTCGTCGACGTCGATCGTCTCGCGGATCTTCTCGAGCGAGCGGCGGATCAGACGGGAGACGTGCAT
>JAFAIV010000057.1 GCA_019236545.1 Actinomycetota bacterium
TGCGCGTGCACGTCGCCGGTCGCGACCGTCTCCACGCCGAGCGCCGCCGCGAACTCCCGCAGGCGCGCGTTACGGCGCGCGTCCCCGCGCTCGTACGGACGCTGGAGCTCGACGAAGAAGCGGTCGCGCCCGAACGCGCGCGCGAGCTGCGCAGCCGCGTTCGGGTAGTGCACGGCGAGCCCGTCCCGCGCGCAGCCGGAGAGGCAGACGAGCCCCTCGTTCAGCTCCTCGAGCAGCGCCTGGTCGACCGCCGGCGGCAGCGGCTCCCGCCCTTCCTTCGGCCGTGTTCCCGCGTGCGCAGCCGTCAGCAGGCGGCAGAGGTTCGCATAGCCCCGCGCGTCCTCGACGAGCAGCGTCACGTGGCTGGAAGCACCGGCGGCAAAGCCGCCGGCGCCCGGCCGGCAAACCGCACCGCCTTCGGCGGTGCTGGGCGCTCCGCCGCGGAGCGTGACCTCGGCGCCGGTGATCGGGCGGACGCCGAAGTGCTTCGCCGCATGCGCGAACTCGAGCGAGCCGTAGACGCCGTCGTGGTCGGTGAGGGCGAGTGCCTCGTAGCCGAGCGCCGCCGCGGCCGCCGCCAGCTCCTCCGGCTGCGAGGCGCCGTCGAGGAACGAGTACGCGGAGTGCGCGTGCAGCTCGACGTACGTCATGATCCGCGCCGATGGACGAGCCGGTCTTCCTGCGTTCCGGCGAGGGCGAGCGGATCCGTGACCACCGCGCCCTCGTCGAGCTGCCGCATGTCGAGGCGGTCGAGCTCTGGTTCCCGGCCGACTTCGAGGGCGTCGCGCCGCATACGCACCCCGACCGCACCGACTCGTTCTACGTCCTCGAGGGCGAGGTCGAGTTCTTCCAGGCCGGCGAGTGGCGCCGCGCCGGTCCCGGTGCGTTCACGTCGAACCCGCCCGGCGTCGAGCACGGCTTCCGGCCCGCGGGCACGGCGATCCGGCTGCTCAACCTCCACACGCCACGCGTGGGCTTCGTCGACTCGCTGCGTCACCGCAGCTGAGTCTAGGCGAACATATGTTCGTGCGCTACGGGTGGTGCACGAGCTGCCAGAGCGGCTTCTCGTGCGGGCCGAGCGGCACGTAGTCCATGCCGTCGGGGATGCTGAGCAGGTTGAAGCCCGTGCCCTTCACGTACGCGTGGCCGTACTGCCAGACGATCCGGTTCGTGCGCGGGTCGACGATCACGACGCGGTCCTTGTAGTCGTCGTTCACGGCGATGTCCCCGTTCGGGAGCGGCATCGCGAGCGACGGATGGTCGAGCGCGCCCCAGCCCGACGTCGGCCCGTAGCGCCAGAGGATCCGCCCGCGCCGGCTCATCACCACGACCGCGCCGGGCTTCGAGTAGTCCGCGAGGAGGATCCGTCCGCCGGGGAGCGGTTGCGGGTCTGACGGGTACGCGACCGGCGCCTGGACGGCCCAACGGAGCGCGCCCGTGGCGCTGAAGTCGTCCACCCAGGAACCGTTGATCTCGGAGACGAGGACGCCCCCGTCCGGCAGCGGCGTGTCGCCGTTGACGGCACCGAGCGTTCGCGGCGGATCGTGGACACAGACGCCGGCGCGGCCGATCTGGCGGACGATCCGGTGCGCGCGGATGAACAGGATGCGGCAGTTGTAGGCATCCGCGACGGTCATCGTCCCGTCAGGCAGGACGTAGGCGTCGTCGGGAGTGTTCAGGAGGCCGGGCGCACTTCCCTTCACGCCGGGGCGGCCGTAGAGGTAGGTCTCGCGATGGGTCGCGATGTCGACCGAGATGATCGTGTGCTCGTCCTCCTCGTTCGAGACGATCGCCTTGCCGCCGGGCTCGACGAAGGTGTCGTCGTCGAAGAAGACCTTGGCGCCGCGCGCTTTGTCCGCAGCGGTCGGGAAGCGCCAGAGGATCTTCCGCGCCGGGTCGACGAGGAGCATGCGGTCGTTGCCGCGGTCGGCGATCAGGAGCGCGCCGGGGAGCGCGCCCCTGAGCGTGACGGGCTTGTTCGGGTCGGGCGCCGTCGTCGTCGGGGCGGTCGTCCCGGTGGTCGCCGCCGTGTTCTGCGAGGAGGCCCGGCCGTGGCGGACGAGCGCGCCGACGAGGGCGAGGACGGCCAGCGCCGCGAGCACGAGCGGAAGCCGGCGACGAGTCACGGCGGCGACCCTACCCGTGCCTGTGTGAACGACGCATGAAGGTCGGTCGCGTAGGCTCCGCGCGATGCCGCTCTGGGACGGCGCGCCGTACGAGTACAGCCGCTCCGCGGGCGGCCTCGTCTTCGCCGCGGGCGCCTGCCCGCTGGACGAGCACGGGACGGTGGTCGGCGGTGGCCTCGAGGCGCAGGCCGAGTGCGCCGCGGCGAACCTGCTCGCGGCGCTCGCCGAGGCGGGTGTCGGCGTCGACTCGCTCGTGAAGACGACGATCTACGTCGTCGGCGAGGAGCGGCGCGACCTCGTCCGGGTCTGGGACGTCGTCTCCGCCGTGCTGGGGCGCGCGCCGAGCACGCTCCTCGGCGTCTCGTTCCTCGGCTACCCGGGCCAGCTCGTCGAGATCGAGGCCGTCGCGGCGGCCGGCTGACGTGGACCGGCTCGAGCGCCTCGC
This sequence comes from Actinomycetota bacterium, assembly GCA_019236545.1. GTDB lineage: Bacteria > Actinomycetota > Thermoleophilia > Gaiellales > Gaiellaceae > Palsa-739. The sequence continues at coordinate 2,572 of JAFAIV010000057.1, forward strand.
GCGCTCCCGGCTCTACCTCGTGATCGAGGCGCGCCCTCACGGGGGCGACCCGGGCCCGCTGCTCGACGCGGCGCTCCGCGGAGGCGTCGACGTCGTCCAGCTTCGGGACAAGGATCTCCCGGACGACGAGCTCGTCGAGGCGGCGCGGCCGTTCCGGGAGGCATGCGACCGGCACGGTGCGCTCTTCGTCCTCAACGACCGGCCCGAGCTCGTCGCGGAGACGGGCGCGGACGGCGTCCACGTCGGGCAGGAGGACACGCCGCTCGCGGAGGCGCGGGAGCTCGCGGGTCCCGGCCGGGTCGTCGGTCTCTCGGCGTCGACGGTCGAGGAGCTCGGCTCGGGCGAACCGGACTACTGGGGCGTCGGCGCGATCTTCGGCACGCCGACGAAGCCCGAGTCGCCGCCGGGCGGGCTCGAGCTGGTCCGCGCCGCGGCCACGACGCTGACGGTGCCGTGGTTCGCGATCGGCGGGATCGACTTCGGGACGGTGGACGAGGTCGTCGCCGCGGGCGCTCCGGGCGTCGCGGTGGTCCGCGCGATCCGGGACGCCGAGGATCCGGAGGCGGCCGCGCGAGAGCTCCGGCTCAGGCTCCCCGCTGGCTGAACCACCCCCCGCCGGCGCCGTCGTGGAAGACGACGGTGTTCTGGCCGCTCTCGAGCACGACCTCGAAGTACCGCCGCACGACCGGCTCCTCCGTCCACCAGCGGTCGACGACGCGCCATTCCTCGCGGACAAGCGCCACCGGCTGGTGGTTCACCTCCCGCGGCGTGCCGTCGGCGTGCGCCTGGATGCGGGCGGCGAGCGGCGCGTTTACTCGTCCCGCGGCACGAGCAGCGCGCGCGACTCCGGGATGCGCGACCACGGTGCGACCTCCACGACGGTGCAGACGGAGCCGGAGCCGGTGCTCGCGCGCACTTGGCGCAGGCCCTCGCGCAGGCGAGCGCGGTCCTCCGCCCCGGCGGCGAGGAGCTCGAGCTGGCGGCCGGTGGGCTCGGTCAGCTCGACGAGCTCGATCCGCAGCTCGAGCGCGGGCGCCGGCAGCTCGACGAGCCTCGGCGCGAGCGCGACGCGGATCCGCTCGGCGTCGGCGGTCGGCTCGCGCAGTGTCAGCGTCCGCCGCCAGGAGCCGCCGCCGACGACGCGGGCGGCGAGCGCGACCTTGCGGACGAAGCGGTCACGCCGCTCCGGCCGGGCGAGGACGGTCTCGACGAGCGCGCCGAGCGCGCGGCGGAGCGTCAGCTCGTTGCCGACCGCTTCCGGGAACTCGAGCGACTCGGCGACCTCGGCGGGCGGCCTGCGGCCGCGCACCCGCGCGGCCGCCCCGCCTCTCGCCAGCCCCCAGGCGCGGCGGCCGTCCGGCCCCAATCGTTCGGCCACGGCGCCTCCGGGGAGGCCGGCAAGCTGCCCCAGCTTCCGCACCCCCAGCGATTCCAGCTCCTCGGCGCGCCGCCGCTCGAGCGGCAGCAGCGTCAGGGGCAGCGGCGCGAGGAAGCCCGAGAGCTCCTCGTCGCGCACGACGACGACCTGGCCCGGCCGCGCGACCGACGCCGCCGCGAGCGCGGCGAAGCGCCGGCTCGCCGCGCCGATGCGGGCGTCCCAGTTCGGGCCGGTCGCCGCGAGCGCCCGCCGCAGCGCCGCGTCGAGCCCGCCGTAGAGCCGCTCGACGCCGCGCGTCTCGAAGTACGCGACGCCGGCCTGCGCCGGCTCGACCGCGAAGCCCGCGTCCTCGAGCCCGCGCACGATCTCCTCCCACGCCTGCTCGGCGGCGGCCGGGTCGGGATCGACGAGGACGAGGCCCGGGCAGGTCGCGAGCGCCTCCCCCAGCCGCATCCCCGGCCGCACCCCGAGCGCCTCCGCGGCGGCCGTCAGCGGCCCCAGCAGCGGCTCCGCCCCCGCCTCCGGCGCGAGCGCCGCGGGCCGCAGCTCGAGCGACGGCGAGCGCCGCAAGGCCGCCTTCAGCTCGAGCCCGGGGATGGAGAGGCAGGCGATCACGGGAACGTATGTTCTACACGAACAAGTGTTCGCCGTCAAGTTTCTGCGCAAAGAGACGATGAAGCTCTCAAGTCGGGACTACGGACAGTGCTTTTGAAGGATCAAGGAGGATCCATGACTAGAAGGTTGCTCTCGAGACGGCTTGCGGGCCTTGCCACGCTGACGGTCGCCGCCGTCGCTGGCATCGGCGCGTACGCGTCCACCGCCAGCAACGCCGTCCCGACGCACTACTCGGGCATCGGCGAGAACCAGGTGTCCGGTTACAGCGTGGTCGGCTACCCCGCGTACACGTGGAACGCGGACGGCACGCTCTACAACGTCGAGGTCGTGCTGGACCACAACGCGAACGACCTCAAGATCGCGCTCGTGAACCACTCGGCGACGCCGGTGCCGGGTGACTGGTCGGCCGCCACGTGCACGAAGCACGGCGGCGGTAGCCCGCCGACCACCGACTGGGACTGCAACTACGGCTCGCCGGGCCTCGCGCAGATCACCGTCGGAACCGTGCAGAACTCCGACCTCTACATCGCGGCCGTCGAGCACGGCAGCGTGACGATCCACTAAGGCAGGAGTCACACCTGAGCCGGCGCGGGCCCGTCCCGCGCCGGCTCACCAGCTCCCGGGGATCATGTCGAGAACGATCAGCATCCGCCGACTCGTCGGCCTCGCGGCACCGTTTGCCCTCGCCGCGGCCGGCTGGTGGTTCCTCGCACCGCCCCAGCTCGGCGGCCGCACGGATTACGTCTTCACCGACGGGATCTCGATGCAGCCGCGGTTCCACACGGGCGACCTCGCAATCGTGCGCCGCGCCGGCGCGTATCACGTCGGGCAGATCGTCGCCTACCACAATGACGAGCTCCGCAGCGTCGTCCTGCACCGGATCGTCGCGATCCGCGGCGGGCGCTACTTCTTCAAGGGCGACAACAACAACTTCATCGACCCTGACCACCCCACGCGCGACCGGCTCGTCGGCGCCCTCTGGCTCCATGTCCCGCACGCCTACGCGTATCTCTCGAGACTGCACTCGCCACTCGCCGTCGCCGTCCTCGTCGCCGTATCGCTTCTGTTCTCGCTCGGCGGAGTCACGACGCGACGGCGGCGACGGCGGAAGCGCGAGGGCCGGCCTCCGCCGCGTCACGTCCGCGTGCGCGTGCCCGCGGCACTCTCGGACTTGATCGACGTGACGGCGGCGGCAACTGTGCCTGCCGCCGCTGCGCTCCTCGCCGTCGCGCTCGCCGTGACGGCCGTCGCGTTCACGCGGCCGGTCGTGACGAGCTCCGCCACGGCGATCTCGTACACGCAGGCGGGGACGTTCTCCTACTCGGGCCGTGCGCGGCCGGGCGTCGCCTATCCGGACGGCCTCCTCCACAGCGGCGAGCCGGTTTTCCTGAAGCTCGTGCGTGGCCTGGACGTGCGCTTCGTCTACCGGTTCTCGAGCCGCGCGCGGACGCGGATCGCCGGCACGGTGGCCCTGAACGCGCGGCTGTCCTCGGACTCCGGCTGGTCGCGGACGTACGCCCTCACGTCACCGCAGGCCTTCAGCGGCAAGACCGCGACGGTCACGGGCGTCTTCGACGTCGGCCGCCTGCCCGCGCTGCTGGCGTCGCTGGAGCAGACCACGTCGGTCAGCGACAGCTACACGCTCACGGTGACTCCGGACGTGCGGATCCGCGGACTCCTCGACGGGTCTCCGCTCCATGCAACCTACTCGACGGGCCTGCCGCTCACCGTTCAGGACGCCGACCTCCTCCCGCAGCGGGGCCTCGGCTCGGCCAACCCGTTCCACGGCTCCAGCACGGCTTCGATCTCGCGGACGAAGCTGGCGCCGGCCACCGTCTCGGTGCACGGCTTCGAGGCGAGCGTGGACACCCTCCGCGGCGGCGGCCTCATGGGCACCGCCGGCTCGCTCGCGTTGCTCCTCGTCGCCTCCGGGACGATGCTCACGCGCGGGCGCCGGCGCGACGAGACCTCGCGGATCAAGGCGCGGTACGGCCCGCTGATCGTCGATGTGGCGCGCAACGAGTCCGGCGTCGTCGAGCTCGAGGACATGGACGCGCTCGCGCGGCTCGCGGAGCAGTACGAGCGGCCGATCCTGCACGGCGTCGGCGAGGACGGGCGCGACGAGTTCGGCTTTACCGACGACGGCACGCGCTACGTCTACCGCACGCCGCCGCCCCCGGCCGAGCCGGAGCCCGAGGCGCCCGTCGTCGAGGAGGAGCCGGAGGAGCTGACCGTCCAGGAGTGGATGGACAGGCTCGGGATGACCGCCGCGGCCGTGACGCCGCCGCCGCGCCGCTGGCGGCGCCAGAAGGCCGCGTAGAGCGGCGACAATCCCCGCGTGGACAGCGTCCGCGTGGACAAGTGGCTCTGGGCCGCCAGGTTCTTCAAGACGCGCGGCGACGCGACCGAGGCCGTCCTCGGCGGCCACGTCCGGGTCGGCGGCGCGCGTGTGAAGCCGGCGAAGGACGTGCGGGTCGGCGACACGGTCGAGGTCGTCCGCGACGGGCTCCGCTGGACGGTCGAGGTGCGCGGCCTCTCCGACCGGCGCGGGCCCGCGGGCGTCGCGCAGGAGCTCTACGAGGAGTCGCCCGAGTCGCGCGCGGCGCGGGAGCAGCGGATCGTCGAGCGCCGACTCGCGCGGCCGATCGGGGCCGACTTCGGCGCGCGGCCGACGAAGCAGGACCGGCGCCGCCTCGAGGCGCTCCGCCGGGGGCAGCGGAGGCCGCATTGACGACGTGGGTCGCGCTCCTGCGGGCGGTCAACCTCGGCCCGACGAACAAGGTGCCGATG
>JAFAIV010000114.1 GCA_019236545.1 Actinomycetota bacterium
TCGTCGTCCGCGAGGGCCGCAACACCGGCCAGGCCCTCGTCCAGCTCGTGACGGCGCCCGGCGACAAGTTCGAGACCGGCTACCTCGTCGACGTTCTGCGGCGCTTCCCGGAGGTGCGGTCGATCCACTGGTCGGTGAACGACACGCTCGCCGAGGTGACGAACCTGCCGACGCGGCTGCTCTGGGGCGAGGAGTGGATCGAGGAGGAGCTCTCCGGCCTGCGGTTCCGCGTCCGCCCGAACGCGTTCCTGCAGACGAACACGGCGATGGCCGACCGGCTCTACGCGCTCGCGCGCGAGGCTGCCGGGCTCACGGGCGGCGAGACCGTCTGGGACCTCTACTGCGGCATCGGGACGATCGGCCTCTCGATGGCGCGCGACGCGCTGACGGTCTGGGGGATCGAGGTCTCCGAGGAGTCCGTCGCCTGCGCGCTCGAGAACGCAGAGCTGAACGGGATCGCCAACGCCGCGTTCTTCGCCGGCAACGTCGGGCAGGTGACACAGGAGTTGCTGGAGCGCTCCGGGCCGCCGGACGTCGTCATCGTCGACCCGCCGCGGGCCGGGCTCGCCGGGAAGGCGCTGCGGCGGCTGGGAGAGATCGGCGCGCCGCGGCTCGTCTACGTCTCCTGCAACCCGACCACGCTCGCCGGCGACGTGAAGGCGCTTCGCGAGGACTACGGGTACGAGCTGCTGAAGGTCACGCCGGTCGACATGTTCCCCCACACCCCGCACGTCGAATGCGTCGCCTTGCTCGAGCGCCGCGGCGAGTGACCCCGTTCGACCGGGTCGAGACGGAGCGCCTCGTGCTCCGGCGGCCGACCGCGGACGACCTCGACGACCTGCACCGGATCCACGCCGACCCGCGCACCTGGCTCCACAAGCCGGAGCTGCGCCACGACAGCCGCGAGGAGAGCACCCGCCAGCTCGCGATCTGGCTCGCGCACTGGGGCGAGCGGGGCTACGGCTACTGGACGGTCGAGCTCGACGGCGAGGTGATCGGGTTCGGCGGGCTGATGCTCATCCCCCGCTGGCAGGGCCGCCAGGACGTCCTCAACCTCTACTACCGCTTCGACCCGGCCCAGTGGGGCCGGGGCTATGCGACCGAGACCGCGCGCGCCGCGATCGAGCTCGCCGACCGAGAGCTGCCGCACCTGCCGGTCGTCGCGCGCATCCGGCCGTCGAACGAGGAGTCGGTGGCGGTCGCCGAGCGCGCCGGGCTCGCGCGCCGTCCGGAGTGGGACGACGCGGAGTTCATGGTCTTCTCGGCATGAGGCTGACGCTTGTCCGACACGCGACGCTGTTGCTCGAGGTCGGCGGGAAGCGCGTGCTCGTCGACCCGATGCTCGGCGACGCGGGCGCGTACTCGCCGATCGAGAACACGCCGAACCCGGTGCGGAACCCGCTCGTGCCGCTGGCCGCCGTGTCCCTCGACGCGCTCGACGCCGTCCTCGTCACGCACGTCCACAACGACCACTGGGACCCCGCCGCGGCCGGGCGGCTGCCGAAGGACGTGCCCGTCCTCGTCCAGCCGGCGAGCGCCGGCCGGATCCGCGGCGACGGGTTCGCGGACGTGCGGCCGGTCGAGGACGAGCTCGAGTGGGAGGGGATCTCGCTCGCGCGCACGGGCGGCCGCCACGGGCACGGCGCGGTCGCGGACGCGCTCGGGCCGGTCTCCGGGTTCGTGCTGCGCGCCGCGGGCGAGCCCGTCCTCTGGATCGCAGGCGACACGGTCTGGTGCGCGGAGGCGGAGGACGCGATCGAGCGGCACCGCCCCGACGTCGCGGTCGTCAACGCCGGCGCGGCGCGGTTCCTCGACTCCGACCCGATCACGATGGACGGCGCCGACGTCGCGCGGGTCGCGGAGCAGGTGCCGCGGGTCGTCGCCGTCCACATGGAGGCGATCAACCACTGCCTCGAGACGCGGGCGGAGCTCCGCGCCGCGGTGCTGTCCGTGCTCACGCCGGCCGACGGGGAGACGCTCGAGCTCTAGCTCAGGCCCTTGCGGCGATCCTACGCCGGTCGCCGCAGCCGCCGCCAGAGCAGGTCGGCGTTCGGGAGCAGGAATCCCGCCGACGCGAACGGGAGCGCGGGCAGGCCGTCCACGCCTGCCGCGTTGGCGACGATCACCGTCAGGCCGTACATCCCGGTCAGGCCGACCCACGTCCAGCCGATGCGCAGCCCCCAGCGCGCGGCCGCCGCGAGGAAGAGGGCGTAGAAGAGGACGTCGGGCGGCCCGAGGTAGGCGGCGCCGCCGCCCGGGACGAGGAACGCGACCGAGACCGACGTGTAGACCTCGAAGTGGTGTGTCGTGATCGAGTGCGTCGGCCCTCGCCAGACCGAGATCGCGTCCACGAACGGGATCACCGCCGCGATGATCACCACCCACGACAGCTCCTCGAACAGCGCGAGGAACGACCAGCCGGCGAACGTCGCCGCGCCGAGCTTGGCGAAGTTCGCGACGAGCCCCCAGCCGAGCTCCGAGGCGACGAGCGCGAGCGCCGCGAGCGCGACCATCGCCGCCATCCGCCAGCGCCAGCGCCAGAGCGGCAGCAGGAGCAGGACGAGGAGGAGGGTGAACGGCATCACGCCGCATGCGACGAGGATCACCGACGGCCACAGCCCGATGCCGGAGAGGTGCGGCGCGACGGCGAACCAGACGACGTCGGCGGCCAGGACGGCGGCGAACAGCGCCGCCCGGCGCCGGCTCAGTACGGGGGAGTCGAGCTCCACCACTCGCCGAGCAGCTTGAAGGCGTTCCAGAACGCGGTCTTCGCGGGCTGCTCGTCGAGCGACTCGTCGATGTCGGGCGTGACGAGCGCCTGGATCGTCGGCGTGAACGGCTGCAGCTCGCCCTCGGTCGCCGCCACCTCGCGCGCGAGCGCGAAGCCGGCCGCGTTGAGGAACTCCAGCGCCTGCGGCCCCATCACGACGACGAGCTTCGGCTGGACGATGTGCAGCTCGCGGAGCAGAAAGGGGCGGGACTCCTCGTCGTCGCCGTCGATGAACTTGAGGCAGTTCGTCCCGTAGATCGCCATCGGATCGACGTGGAGCCGCTGCAGCGACTTCAGCAGCGCGTTGCCGGCGCGGCCGAAGAAGGCGACGCCCTCCTGGAGCTCCGACGACTTCGGCGCGTGCTTGAGGAGGAAGACGTCGGCGAGGGGGTGGCCGGAGCCGAGCACGGGCACGCGCATGCCGCCGCCTGCCTGGGCAATCTCGTCCCCGAGCGCGTTGATCTCGGTGATCGCCTTTTGCAGGTACTTCTCGTAGATCTCGTCGGTCGCCACGGTCACAGGAGCCCCAACAACGGTTCTCCTTCAGCGGACCCTTTCCTTGGAGTCTGTCCCGGGGTGAGGCTCCCTGACCGGGCGTGCTGGGCGAGTGCGACGCAAGGACGCAGGGAGCGTCGATAGCAGCGCTATCGGCGCGACCGAGGACGCCGCAGCGTGCCGCCCAGCGCGGCCGGCCGGGTCAGCGCTCACTTCGGGACAGACTCTTAGCTTGGGCGACCCACTTGAGACCTTGCAGGTAGGCGAGCGACTTCGGGCGGCGCAGGATCTCGCCGCCGCGCAACGCGAGCAGGAACTCCTCCGGGCCGTCGAAGCGACGCATCCGGACGGCGCCGGTGCCGACTCCGGGGAGGACGTGCGCGTCGGAGCCCGCGCCGGCGGTGAGGTTGTACTTCCGCGCGAAGCGGAGGGCCTCGTCGTTGTAGTTCTCGAAGAGCAACCGGGCGTTGTAGACCTCGAGGACGTCGATCTCGTTCAGGTGCCGGTGCAGCGTGGCCGGCTCCGGGATCGCGTGCATCCGGTCGAAGGGATGAGGGACGTACACGAGCCCTCCCTGGGCGCGGATCGCGGCGACCGTCTCGGCGAACGACATGCCGCGCGGGATCTCCTCGCGCAGGAAGAGGCCGATCACCTCGCCCTGGCCGTCGGTCTTCACCTCCTCGCCGGGAATGACGATCAGCCGCCGCCCCTTCGCGCGCTCGACCGCCTCGAGGGCGCCGCCGAGGACGTTGTGGTCGGTGACGGCGATCGCGCCGAGTCCCTGCTCCTCGGCGGTGTCGAGGAGCTCGTCGATCTCCGTCGAGCAGTCGTGCGACCAGTTCGTGTGCATGTGCAGGTCGGCGACGATCCAGTCGCGCTCCTCGAGCGGCCGCGCGCGGGAGGCGCCGTCGCGGCGGCGGCCTCGGATCGAGTCGTAGACGGCCTCGACCCGGTCGGCGAGGGTCTCGGCGGACTCGGCGGCGGCGAGCTCGACGCCCTGGGCGGCGCGGCGCTCGCGGAACGCGTCGTCCTCGACGAGCCGGGCGGCCTCGGCGGCGGCGAGCTCGGGCTGGGCGTGCCGTCCGGACGGCGCGGCGACGGCGACCCCGGCCGCCTGCGCCTCGAGGACCAGGCGGCGCGACCCCTCCAGCGCTGGCACGAGGACGGCGGCGCCGCGGAGCAGCTCCGCGCGCGCCTCCGCGTCGCGGGCGGTGCGCACGAAGATGCGCCCGTGCAGGCGGCGCGAGAGCGTCGGCCGCGTGCCGACCGCGCGCCGGCGCAGGAGGACGAGCTCCCAGCCCGGCTGCGTCTCGAGCTCGCGGACGAGCGCGCGCAGGAGCGGCCGCTCGGCGGGCTGCCACTCCAGGACGACGCGCTTCCGCTTCTCGCCCGGCCGGAAGAGGTCGAGGTCGATCCCCTGCGGCACGAGCTCGTAGCGGCCGGGGAAGCGCGCGGCCGCCGCCTCGGCGACCTCGGCGTCGGCGGCGAGGAGCGCGTCCACGCGTGCGAGCAGCCGCTCCCGCTGCGCGCGCCCGGGCGGGTACGCGAGCCGCTCCGCCGAGAAGAAGGTCGCCGCCGTCAGCGCGCCGGAGTCGCGAAGGGCGAGGTAGGAGAGGCTCGGCAGGCCCGGCTCGAAGCCGTGGACGACGTCGAAGCGGCCGGCGGCGAGGGCCGTCGCGAGGTTCGCACGCACGCCGACCGGGACGCCCATCCGGCTCAGCCGGGAGATCGGCACGGCCGGCCCGAGCGCGACGACGTCCTGCTCGATCCCGCGCAGCAGCGCCCGTCGGCCCGCCGCGAGCTCGGCCGGGTTGTTCGACGGCGCGAGCACCGTCACGTGGTGGCCGCGCCGCCGCAGCTCGCGGGCGAGCACCTGGACGTGGTCGTTGACGTCGTGCGGCTGCGACCAGGAGAACGGCGTGACGAGGGCGACGCGCAGAGTCATCCCTCCGGCGAGTCTAGTGGCGGTCTAGAGGTTCAGCACCATCTCGTGCTGCCGCACCGTGACGGCAGCGCCGAGGCCGCGTAGCGCGTCCGCCGCCGGATCGTCCACGGGGAGGTTGAGCACGCTCACCGGCGCGAGGACGCGCAGCGCTCGCAGCAGCTCCTCCGCCTCGCCGGCGATCTGGAGCAGCTGGACGTTCGCGCCGACGCGGTAGACGGCCGCGCCGTCCTCGCTCTCGACGCCGCGCAGGTCGTCGTAGTGGGCGAGCGTCTCGTCCGAGCGCTGCCACGGCTCGCGCCACGTCCGCAGCTCCCGGACGCGAGCGAGCGCGCGCTCGGCCGGGACGAGCTCAGCCGCGCTCCGCTCGCTCACCGAGAGCGGTACCGACCAGACCTCGAGGTCGCGGACGTGCTCGTAGCCGAGCGAGCGGTACATCGCGATCGCCGCCGCGTTCTCGACGATCACCTCGAGCCACACGCGCCGCAGCCCGCGCGCCCGCGCCTGCTCGTGGATCGCGTCCATGAGCGCGCGCCCGAGGCCGCCGCGGCGAGCGGCCGAGACCACGCCCACGCCGCCGATCCAGCCGTCCTCGCCGCGCACGCCGAGGTTCGCCAGCCCGACCGGCGCCCCGTCGCGGTACGCGACGAGCGACGCGTCGAGGTCGAGGTCGAACACCGCGTCCATCAGCGCCAGCGTCGCCTCGTCCATCCGGAACGGGACGACGTAGCCCTCGTACGCCGCGGTGAAGAGCTCCGCGCGCTCGCCGGTCGAGAGCGAGCGCGCGGAGCGGAGGTCGAGCGTCACGCCTTCGCGGACGCCTTCGCCGCCTTGACCTTGTCCTTGCGGCGGTTCTTCTCGATGAACTTCTCGGTCAGCTCGTACGCCTCGTCGTCGACGATCTGCTTCGGCGGCGACTTCATCAGGTACGAGCTCGGCCCGACGAGCGAGCCGGCGACGCCGTTGTTCAGCGCGAGCTTCGCCATGCGGACGGCGTCGATGACGATGCCGGCTGAGTTCGGCGAGTCCCAGACCTCGAGCTTCAGCTCGACGTTGAGCGGCACGTCGCCGAACGCGGAGCCCTCCATGCGGATGTAGGCCCACTTGCGGTCGGTCAGCCACGGGACGTAGTCGGACGGGCCGACGTGGACGTTCGCGGCGCCGAGGTCGTAGTCGAGCATCGACGTGACGGCGTTCGTCTTCGAGATCTTCTTCGACTCGAGGCGCTCGCGCTCGAGCATGTTGAGGAAGTCCGAGTTGCCGCCGACGTTCAGCTGCATCGTCTTGTCGAGGTGGACGCCGCGCTCGCGGAAGAGGCTCGTGAGGACGCGGTGCGTGATCGTGGCGCCGACCTGCGACTTGATGTCGTCGCCGATGATCGGCAGCCCGCGCTCCTCGAAGCGCTTCTGCCAGTAGTCCTCCCGCGCGATGAAGACGGGCATGCAGTTCACCATCGCGCAGCCGGCCTCGAGGATCTGCTCGGCGTACCACTTGGTCGCCATCTCGGAGCCGACCGGCAGGTAGTTGACGACGACGTCGGTCTTCGTCTCCTTGAGGATCCCGACGATGTCGTCGGTCGGGCCCTCGGCCTTCTCGACGACCTGCGAGAGGTACTTGCCGAGGCCGTCGTGCGTCATGCCGCGCGAGACCTTGATCCCGGTCTTCGGGACGTCGGCGAACTTGATCGTGTCGTTCGGGTGCGCCCAGATCGCGTCGGCGAGGTCCTCGCCGACCTTCCCCTTGACGACGTCGAACGCCGCGGTGAACTCCACGTCGCGGACGTGGTAGCCGCCGAGGTTGACGTGCATCAGGCCGGGGACGAACTGGTCGTCCGGTGCGTCCTTGTAGTACTCGACGCCCTGCAGGAGCGAGTTCGCGCAGTTGCCGACGCCGATGAGCGCGACGCGGACCTTGCCGTCGTCGAGCCGGGCGTGGCCGTTGGAGCTGCCGTTGTTCTCAGACATCAGGTCCTCCGTGAATCAGTTGCTTGCGGACGTGCAGGATGCGCTGGACGACCGTCACCCACGCGGTGGCGGCGAGAAGCGAGATGGCGTAGGGCAGGACGCCCCACGGGGCGAGGACGAGGCCGGCCGTGATCACGACGACGCGCTCGGCGCGAGAGCCGAGTCCGACGTCGCCGCGCAGGCCGAGCGACTCCGCCTTCGCGCGCACGTACGGGACCAGGAACGAGCCGGCGATCGCCGCGGCGGTGACCGCGACGGCCCAGTCGGTGCGCGAGCGGGCGAGGACGAAGGCGATCGCCGTCAGCATCGCGCCCTCGCCGACCCGGTCGGTCGTCGAGTCGAGGAACGCTCCGAACGGCGTCGTCTTCCCGCCGGCCCGGGCGAGCGCCCCGTCCAGGATGTCCAGCACCGACCCGATCACGAAGATCGCGGCCGCGAGCCAGTAGACGAGGATCGCGTTCCGGTTCTCGAGCGGGACGATCGCAGCCGCGACGATGCACAGCGAGACGCCGGACACCGTGAGGGCGTTCGGCGTGACGCGCGTGCGCGCGAGGCCCGTGACGGACCGGCTTGCGAGCGTGCGGGCGCCGGTGGTGTAGGTCTGCTGGAGGCGCGCCGCGCGCCTGTTCGGCCGTCTCGGAGAGGTTTCCAATCGCAAACCTGCTATGGCTCGACTATAGCAGGTTTGCGATGAGGCGCCAGGCCCGAGGCGTCCATCCGACGACTGTCAGCGAGAGCAGCGCGACGCCGATCCCGGCCACGACGTCGAGCAGGAAGTGGTTCGCCGTCGCCATCACGCAGAACCAGACCCAGGCCGGCCAGAGCGCCCAGAGCAGGCGCGACCACCAGTGCCGGCAGGTCGCGACCATGAACACGCCGACGATCAGCGCGTCGCCCGCGTGGAGGCTCGGCATCGCCGCGTACGGGTTGGCGAGCGACTGGATCAGGCCAGACTGGTGGTTGACGCCGTCGACGAACCCCTGCGCCGGGAACATCCACGGCGGCGCCGTCGGCATCAGCACGTAGCCGATCAGCCCGAGCGCGTTCGCGAGCAGGATCGCGTTCCGGAAGCGCTGGAAATGCGGGTAGCGGCGCAGGTAGATCCAGAGCAGGGTCAGCCCGATCACGGTGAACTCGGAGTTCCAGTAGGTCCAGGCGGCCGCCGTGAGCAGCAGCTGCGACGAGTCCGCGACGCGCTGCGCCGTCTGCTCGAAGAGATGGTGGAACCACGACTGCTCCCAGCCGATCACCTTGAACCCGTTCAGGAACGCGGTCGACGGGTTGCGGTCGGCGAGGCTGCGGACGCCGAGGTACGAGAAGTAGAATCCGAACCAGATCGCCGCCTGGCCGACGAAGTCGACGTACCCGCGCGGCAGCAGGCGCCGTCCGGCTGCAGCGAGCGCCGTCATGGCACGAGTTTACGACTTTGACACTGTCCTGGGCTCCGCGCGGGACGTCCCAGGAAATGGAAAAGCCCGCCGCTCGGGGGGGTCGGTGCGGCGGGCTCTCCCAAGTTGCTCACCACGACGCTGTGAAGCCAGGTCGCGCCGCGGTTCGCATCGCCCAGTGCAGGGGACGTTAGAACCCGTTTCCTGAGCCGACAATGGGCCGGATGGCCCATCTTTGCAACACGCAGGAACCACCCTCGACCGCGGGAAACGTGGCTCGTAGAATCTGCAGTCGCCCAGTGACCCCGACAATCGAGCTCGCTTCTCCCCCGGCACAACCGGAGCCGCCGCTGTGATCCTCCGGAGGCGTCGGCGTGCCGCGACGACGGAGGGGCGCGAGCTCGAGAGCCTGCGGCGGATCGCGGAGGAGCTGTCGCGGACGACGGACGTCGAGGGCGTGGCGCGCGCGCTGCTCGACGAGGTGGGGGAGCTGTTCCGGGTCGGCTTCGTCGGGCTCGCGTTCGTCTCGGAGGACGGCCGCGAGGCGTCCGGCTACCTGGCGCGGTCGCACGGCCACGACGTCACGTGGTGGCGCGACGTCCGCGTCGACCTCGCCAACGAGCCGTCCGGGATCGCCAGCGCGGTCTTCGAGGCGTCCGCCTTCGCCGTCTACGACGTCCCCAGCTCGACGCGGCCGAGCCGCCGGCTCGCGGAGCTCGTCGGCGCGAAGAGCGCGGCGTTCGTGCCGCTGCTCGCCGACCGGCGCGTGATCGCCGTCATCTCGGTGGCGACGACCGACGACCACCGCGCCTTCTCCGGCGAGGACCTCGCGCTCATGCAGACGCTCGCCTCGGAGGCGGCGGTCGCGCTCGAGCGGACGCGGTCGTCGATCGCGCTCGAGGAGGCGCTGCGGCGTGAGCGGCTGCTGGCGGCGATCGGGCGGCGCTTCCGGAGCGAGCTCGAGCTGGAGGCGGCGCTGCGGGCGGCGGTGGAAGACACGGGCAGGGCGCTCGGCGCCAGGCGGTGCGTCGTCGAGCTCGAGGGCGTCGACGGCGCGCGCGAGGTGATGGCCGAGTGGGCCGTCCAGGGCGCCGGCGCGGCCGAGGACGACGTGTCGGCGGAGGCGCCCGTGCTCGTCTTCGACGAGCAGGTGGGCGTGCTGGCCGCGTACCGGAGCGGCGAGCGCGGCTTCGGCGCGTCGGAGCAGGCGCTGCTCGAGGCGGTCGCGGCGGAGGTCGCGCTGGCGGTGCGACTCGGGCGCCTGCTCGAGGAGAACCGGGAGCGGCTCGCCCAGCAGGGCGCGCTGCTGCGAGCGGCGCAGGCGCTGTCGAGCGAGCTCGAGCTGCCGGCCGTGCTGCAGCGGCTCGCGGATCAGCTCGCCGAGCTCCTGGGTGCGGATGCGGCGGACTGCTACCTCTTCGACCGCGAGACCGGCGTCCTGCGCTGCGCCGCGATCCACGGCTTCGACCGCTCTCTGCTCGGCTTCGAGTTCCCGGCGGGGCGCGGGCTCGCCGGCCTCGCGATCCGCGAGGGGCGGCCGCTGATCGACAGCGACTACGACGCGATCCCCGACCCGGTCCCGCACCCGGCGTACGACGGCTTCACCGACGTGATCTGCGCGCCGATGCGCTGGAGCGACGAGGTGCAGGGCGTGCTCGGGGTCGGCCGGCGCAGCGGCCGGCGCTTCGACCGGCGCGACGCGGACGTGCTGGAGGCGTTCGCCGGCCTCGCCTCGCTCGCGTTGCGGAACGCGGAGACGTACACGCGCAGCTCGCGGCAGGCCCGCGTCCAGCGCGGCTTCTACCGGATCGCGTCCGT
>JAFAIV010000227.1 GCA_019236545.1 Actinomycetota bacterium
TCCGGGACGCCCTCGCGGCCGTCGACGACGACCGTCGCGCCCTCGCCGGGAGCGCCCTCGACGTACGACGCGACCTTGTCGCGGTGCTCGCGCGTCACGAGCGGCCCCATCTCGGAGTCCGGCTGCATCCCGTCGCCGACCTTCACCTTCGGGATCCGCTCCTCGATCGCCGCGCGGAGCTTGTCCGCGACGTCGCCGACAGCCACGACCATCGAGACGGCCATGCAGCGCTCGCCCGCGGAGCCGTATCCGGCCGAGACGGCCGCGTCGGCGGCCATGTCGATGTCGGCGTCCGGGAGGACGATCATGTGGTTCTTCGCCCCGCCGAGCGCCTGGCAGCGCTTGCCGTTCGCGGTCGCCGTCTCGTAGACGTACTTCGCGATCGGGGTCGAGCCGACGAACGAGACCGCCGCGATGTCCGGATGCTCGAGCACCGCGTCGACCGCGACCTTGTCGCCCATGACGACGTTGAACACGCCGTCGGGAAGCCCGGCCTCCTTCAGCAGCTCGGCCGTCCAGAGAGACGCCGACGGGTCCTTCTCCGACGGCTTGAGGACGAACGTGTTGCCGCACGCGATCGCCGGCGCCCACATCCACATCGGGACCATCGCCGGGAAGTTGAACGGCGTGATCCCGGCGACGACGCCGAGCGGCTGCCGGATCGAGTAGACGTCGATCCCCGTCGAGGCCTGCTCCGAGTACTCGCTCTTCAGAAGCGTCGGCAGCCCGCAGCAGAACTCGATCACCTCGAGCCCGCGCGTGACCTCGCCCAGCGCGTCCGAGAACACCTTGCCGTGCTCGCGGACGAGGATCTTCGCCACCTCGTCGCGGCGCTCGTGCACGAGCTCGCGGATCCGGAAGAAGAGCTCGGCCCGCTTCGCCAGCGACGTCTGCCGCCAGGAGACGAACGCCTGCTTCGCCGCCTGCACGGCGGCGTCGACCTCCTCCACCGTCGCGAAGTCGACCGCGCCCGTCTGCCGTCCCGTCGCCGGGTTGTAGACGACGCCGCTCCGCCCCGACGACCCCTCCACCGTGCGGCCGCCGATCCAGTGGCTGATCCGCTTCACGTCCTCGCGCCCCGCGACGGGCGCGTCGGCCAATTCGGTCATGTTCCGCCTCCTCGAATGTCCCGACGAGACTAGCTCGCCGGAGGCTTCACGGCAGCCAGCCACGCGAAGAGCTGCAGCGTCGCCGACTGCGTGTAGATCGTCCCCGGCTGCTGGTAGCTGCCGTCCCACTTCAGGCTCCACGTCCCGTCGGCCGCGCGCGAGTGCGCCTGCGCGCTCGCCGCGTTCGCGTACGCGACCGCGTACCAGCGCGGGTCGTGGTCGACCGCGTAGAGGTCGAGCAGCGCCCGCTCGTAGACGATGTCGTACTCCGGCGCCCAGTCCGCGAGGACGGGGAACGCTTGGACGGAGGCCCCGGCGACCGCCTCCGCCTTCTTGCACCAGCTCTGCTGCCTGAGCGCCGTGCAGAGCTGGATGTCGGCGTCGATCATCATCCCTTGGACGTAGTCCATGACCGTGTCGTCGGTGGCGCTGCGCCCGTAGAGGTTGCCGCGCGAGGCGACCCGGGTCTTCGCGTCGGCCCAGGCGATGTACTGCTTCGCGATCCTGAGGTAGTAGGCGCGGTGCGTGACGTCGTAGAGGGTCGCGGCGATCTTCGCGGCCGCGGCGAGCGGCTCGGCGGTCTTGTGCGACTGCGACGTGTCCCACCAGGTGCCGCCGCTCTTCTTGTCCCAGCCGAAGCCGTTGATCCAGGAGAGCGCCCGGCCGGCGTCCCAGAGCCAGCGCTTGTCGCCGGTGGCGCGGTATGCGTCCAGGTAGGAGACCCCCCACCAGCCGGCGTCGTCGAAGTACGCGGTGCCGGTGTTCGTCAGGCCCCAGAGCCAGGAGACGCCGCCGCTGCCGTTCACGCCGAGCGTCTTGTCCCAGTAGCCCTCCGCCGCCCTGAACGTGCGGTTGACGTACGCCTTGCTCGCGGCCGTCGGCTGGTCGATCGCCACGGCGGCGACGAGCTCCATGAACGGGAACGAGCTCCACGTGCTCGCGATCGGGGGGTCGCCGTTCGAGCGGCCCATGTACCAGCCCTTCTGCGGGTTCCAGAAGAGCAGCCGGGTCTGCGCGAGCCCGCTGACGGCGAGCGCGCGGAACGCAGCCTGCTGCGAGACGAGCTGCGCCTTCGCCGGCAGCTGGGGCACGGCGTCTGCAGCGCTGGCTGGGGCGGCGACAGCCAAGACGATGACTACCGCCCCTATGACTGGGCGGAGCCTGCGCATCGGGTCGAAGCATTACAAATGAGGAGTAACCTCCGCCCCATGGCGACGATCGAGACGAACCCACAGCTCGGGCAGCAGGTCCGCGAGGACGCGAAGCAGTACGTGCTCCACTCCTGGTCGGTCCAGGACGCGATCAATCCGATCCCGGTCGCAGGCGCGGAAGGCCGCTACTTCTGGGACTACGACGGGAAGCGCTACCTCGACTTCGCGTCGCAGCTCGTCAACGTCTCGATCGGCCACCAGCACCCGCGGCTCGTCGCCGCAATCAAGGAGCAGGCGGAGAAGCTCTGCACGATCGGCCCCCCGATGGCGACCGAGCCGCGCTCGACGCTCGCGCGCCTGATCGCGGAGGTCACGCCCGGCGACATCTCGATGACCTTCTTCACCAACGGCGGCGCCGAGGCGAACGAGAACGCGATCAAGCTCGCCCGCTGGTACACGGGCCGCCACAAGGTCATCGCGCGCTACCGCAGCTACCACGGCGCGACCGCGGGGGCGATCACGCTCACCGGCGACCCGCGCCGCTGGCCCGCCGAGCCCGGCCTCCCCGGGATCGTGCGCATGTTCGACCCGTACACCTACCGCTGTCCGGCCGGCCACCCGGATCCGTGCCCGGTCTGCACGGGCGCGCCGCACCTGGAGGAGATCCTCCAGTACGAGGGCCCCCAGAACGTCGCCGCCGTCATCCTCGAGACGGTCACGGGGACGAACGGCCTGATCGTCCCGCCGGACGGCTACCTGCAGTCGATCCGCGAGACGTGCGACCGGCACGGGATCCTGCTGATCTGCGACGAGGTGATGGCCGGCTTCGGCCGCACCGGCAAGTGGTTCGGCGTCGACAACTGGGACGTCGTCCCGGACGTCATCACGATGGCGAAGGGCATCAACTCCGGCTACGTGCCGCTCGGCGCGATGGCCGTCCGCGAGCACATCGCCTCCTGGGTGCGCGACAAGTACTTCGCCGGCGGGCTCACCTACAGCGGCCATCCGCTCGCGTGCGCCGTCGGCGTCGCGTCGATCGAGGCGTTCCGCGAGGAGGGGATCGTCGAGCACGCCGCGGAGATGGGCGACGTCTTCCGGGAGGCGCTGCACGGGCTGGCCGACCGCCACCCGTCGATCGGCGAGGTGCGCGGCCTCGGCTGCTTCTGGGGGCTCGAGCTCGTGAAGAGCCGCGAGACACGCGAGCCCCTCGTCCCGTTCAACGGCGGCGGCGAGGCGGCCGCTCCGGTCACGAGGCTCTCGAAGGCGGCGCTCGAGCGCGGGCTCTACCTCATGACGCACTGGAACGTGATCATGGTCTGCCCGCCGCTGACGATCACCCGCGAGGAGCTCGACGAGGGCATCGCGATCCTCGACGACGCGCTGACCATCGCGGACGAGTACTACGCGGCCTGAGCCGGGCCGCCTCCGTCACCCGCCCGCCGTACCCTGCGTGGGGTGAAGGAGCCCTGTCCGCGCTGCAACGCCGAGATGGAGTGGCGGCACGGCACGTTCCAGTGCCCGAAGTGCCGCTTCAAGGTCGGCTGCTGCGAGGGCGAGACGGGTGACTGCCGAGACCCGGGCTAGGCTCGTCGAGCTCGAGTCGAGCGTCGGGCCGGGTGAGCTGCCGGTCGTGCTCGCGTGGCTCGTCTCGGGGCAGGTCGAGATCCCGGAGAACGACCTCGGCGCGGCGCGGCGGCGGGCGATGTTCGTCCTCGCCGCCGGCGGCGACCCCCACCGCGATCTCGGCCTCGACTCGGTCGCCGCGGAGCGGCTCGCGGCCGAGCTCGACTCGCCCGAGCGGCGCGCGCAGCTCGAAGGGGCGCTCGCCGACCTGGCCGCGAACTCGGAAGGCCTCCCCGCCGTCCGGGACGCGCTCGAGGCGCTGCGGGACGCCGACCTCGCCTGGCGCTGCTTCGCGCTCGCGCTCCTCGCCGACGAGGTCGCGGGCGAGGACTAGCCCGTCTACCCTGGAACGAGAGCGCGTGGCCATCTCGACGCCCGATCCCCGCCGCCGGCCCAAGCTCCCCCGCACCCTGGGCGGCCGCCGTCTGCAGCCGTACTCGCGGGCGGACGCGCCGTACTTCCGCAGCCCCGGCTTCTACGTCCGCATCGGCGGGCTCGCCGTCGTGATCGGGCTCGCGATCGCCGTCCTCCTCCTGCGCGCCTGGTCGATCCAGGTCCTGCGCGGGCGCCAGTACGCCTCGGCGACGCACCAGCAGGCGTACCGCACCGTCAACCTCCGCTCGCCGCGCGGCGCGATCGTCGACAGCCGCGGCCGCCTCCTCGCCGGGACGACGGCGCAGGTCGTCGTCACAGCGGATGTCGGAACGCTCGGGACGATCGACAACCACGGCGTCTGGAGCGCGAGCCCGTCCGGCTGGCAGACGCTGAAGCGCTTCGCCGCCGTCTCCGGGACGACGCCGAAGGAGCTCTCCAACCGGATCCGTCACTCGGTCCTCCGTTCGCCGTTCGCGCCCGCGATCGTCCTGCCCCACCCGCGCGCGGGCCTGACGACGTACATGCAGGAGCGCGCGGCCGACTTCCAGGGCTTCCAAGTGCTCTACGAGCCGAACCGCTTCTATCCGGGCGGCGCGCTCGGGAGCGAGTTCCTCGGCCTGCTCGGCGAGGTGAGCCAACAGGAGCTCGACTCCAAGGCGTTCCACCACGCGCGCCCGGGCGAGATCGTCGGCCAGAGCGGGGTCGAGCGGATCTACGACGCGATCCTCAACCCGGGCTTCAACGTCGCCAAGGTGCGCGTCGACTCCCAGGGCCGGATCGCGGGGCCCCTGCAGGTGCCGAACATCAAGCGCCTCCCCACCCTCCAGCTGACGATCGACATGCGCATCCAGCGGGCCGCCGAGCAGGCGATCCGCGACGGGATGGCCTCGGCGCGGCAGTTCGGCCACAGCCCGACCGGCGGCTCGGCGGTCGTGCTGAACCCGTGGACGGGAGCCGTCCTCGCGCTCGCGAGCTGGCCGACCTACAACCAGGTCGAGGCGTCCAAGAGCTCGAGCTACATCGCCTCGCTCTACAAGGACCCGGCCGCGCCGACGCTCAACCGCGCGATCGCGGGCGTCTATCCGACCGGCTCGACGTTCAAGCCGATCATCGCGGAGGCGGCGCTGAGCGCCGGGATCATCACGCCCTCGACGCCGCAGCTCTGCTCCGGCTCGTTCGACCTCGGCGGGTACATCTTCCGGAACGTCGAGGCGGGCGTGTACTCGGAGATGACGCTGCCGACGGCGTTGGCGCAGTCGTGCGACACGTGGTTCTACCGGCTCGGCGACCGGATCTGGCAGAGCAACCCGTCCGCGAAGGCGACGCTGATCCAGCGCTGGGCGCACCTGCTCGGGCTCGGCCAGCAGACCGGGATCGACCTGACCGGCGAGAGCCCCGGCAACGTCCCGAGCCCGGAGTGGTTCCTGCGCACGCAGCACTTCCCGTGGACGGAGGGCCAGACGATCAACCTCTCGATCGGCCAGGGGACGCTGCAGGCCAGCCCGCTGCAGATGGCGGTCGCGTACTCGGCGCTGATCAACGGCGGCACGGTCGTCCGCCCGCACGTCGCGGAGGCGCAGATCGTCGACGGCGTGCGGCGCCCATTCGTCTACAAGCCGGTGCGGAAGCTCCACCTCGTCGACACGTGGGCGATCAAGCAGGGCCTCTTCGAGGCGGCCCACGACCCGGCCGGCACCTCCGCGGCGATCTTCGGCACGTTCCCGATCCCGGTCGCGGGCAAGACCGGCACGGCGGAGGCGCCGCCGCGCGACGACCACTCCTGGTACGTGTCCTGGGCGCCGTACGGCCACCCGAAGGTGGTCGTCGCGGTGATGATCGAGCACGGCGGATTCGGCGCCGAGGCGGCCGCTCCGGCGGCCAAGGAGATCTACCAGGCGATCTTCCACGTGAAGTCGAAGTAGCGCGACGTCGCGCGGAAGCGCACAATGCGCGTGATGGCCGAGGCGCCCGCGCTCGCACGCCCAGAGATCCAGGCGCAGCTCCTGTCCGAGGCGCTGCTCTCCGCGAGCGTCGGCTTCCTCGTCTGGGACGAGACGCGCCGCTACATCGCCGCGAACCAGGCGGCATGCGACATCCTCGGCACGACGCTCGACGACCTGCTCGGCCAGTCGGTCGGCGACCACAGCCACGAGGTCGACGACCAGATGGACCGCGCGATTCGCACCGGCTTCCTCACCGGCACCGCGACCGTCGACCGCTTCGACGGCAGCGGCAGCATCGAGATCTTCTACGCGACGTTCACGACGAAGACCGCCGGGATGCCGTTCATGGCGACGATCATCGCCCCGGCGGGCGAGGATCGTCCGCCGTGGCCGGCAGGCTCCTAGCGTCCGTGGACGAGGCGGCGGAGTCCCTCGGCACCAACGCGCTCGTGTGCGTCGAATGCCTCCGCGCGTGGACCGAGCCGGACGAGCGCTGGCGGATGTACCTCACCGATGACGACCCGCCCGAGGCGATCCCCTACTGCCCGGACTGCGCGGCGCGCGAGTTCGACTTCTAGCGGATCGCGATCTGGTCGCTTTCGCCGTTGTTGGCGCAGGTCGTCTCCTCCTTGGCGCAGTCCTCTTCGTTGACCGACCAGTAGACCTGCACGTGGTCGGCACCGTCGTGGAGCGCCTTCGCGCGCAGGGCCTGCGTCCACGTGAAGACGAAGGTGAACGTCTTCTCGGCATGGGGCTTGAGGGGAGGGATCACACAGCCGAACGCAGACTTGCCGCTGCACCCTTCCGGGATGCGCGTCGCCAGAAACGGCTCGCCGGGGGCGAATAGGAACTCGAGCAGATCGTTGCTGTGGTAGACGATCAGGCTCGGCGCGGGGCCGTTGTTCACGACGCTGATCCTCACCGTGAACTGCTGGCTCCCCTTCGGCTTGGTGAGGACGAGCGGCGTCGCGATCTTCGCGTCGAGGTCGTAGAGCTCGCCGCCGGCCTCGGCCGTGGTGGTCTTGGGCGTCGTCGACCCGCCGGAGGCAGCGGGCTCGGTCCACGCGATGCTCCAGGCGATCGCCATCGCGCCGACCGCCGTCGAGCCGCTCGGCACGGTGACGGTCCAGGTGACGCGGAAGGTCGCTTCGCCCGGCTTCGGCGCGGCCTTGCCCCCGTCCGGGTCGGTCGCGGAGGCCGGCCATCCCTCGACCGTCGGCTGCGAGACGGTCGCGCCCGTGCAGGGCGGGCTCGGCGTGATCTGGAAGCTCGTCAGCTGCGGGTCGACCGCGTTCGACGGCAGATACGAGTCCTCCCAGTACTTCGTCGTCCCGGCGACGCAGACGTCGGCAGCGGGGATCGAGTCGGTGGCGGAGCCGTGGCATGCCGTACCGCTGCAGATCCGTGGGAAGGCCTGCGCGGGAGCAGCGACGAGGAGCGCGGCGCCGACACCGGCGGCCGCGACCGCGAGAGCCGCCGCAGAAGCTCGTAACCGCCGCACGGGCGCGACGCTATCGCGCCGCGCGGACGGCGGGCAAGCGCGTGCAGCGGTCCGTTCCCGTAGGCTCTCGGCAACGTCAGGGGGGCGAAGCGGTGGACGACGATCACCTGCGCAGGCACGCGGCGCTGTTCGCCGAGAACGCGCGCCTGCGCGAGGCGGCGGTGTCGATGCGGGGGGAGCCGTCGCCGTCGTTCCTCGACTTCGCCTGCGAGTGCGGCGCGCCCGACTGCGACGCCCACGTCCGCCTGACGCTCGACGAGTACGACGCGATCCGTGCGTCCGGCGAAGCAGTCGTCGCCGAGAGCCGCCGGCTCCGCGACGAGGCGCGCGCGCTGCACGCGCAGGCCCGCCTCCAGTACCGCCGTGCGGAGAGGAACATCGAGGCCGCCCGCAACGCCAGCCGCCTCCGGCACAAGGGTCCCCTCCACCTCGGCCCCGACGTCGTCTGGCAGGAAGACGCCGGCTGGCGCTTCGCGTGCCCGCTCGGCTGCGCGACCGTTCGCGGGGAGCACTTCCCGTCCGCAGCCGACGCGGGAGCTGCGGCGCGCGCACACTGGGACGCGGAGCGGGAACGCGAGCTCGCGGAGCTCTCGCGCGGCTACCGCGCCTGAGCAACATCCGTTGACGGCGCCACCGGCGCAGCGATAGAAACCGCCTCATGCCGCGTCCATTGACAACCGCGCTCGTCGCGGGGCTCGCGCTGGCCGTTGCGGGCTTCCTCGTCGGCGGCGCGCTCGGCAAGGGCGCCACGCGCGCGGCCGCGTACACGTGTGACACGAGCAAGCAGGTCACGCTGCTCGACACGTCGAACGGCGACGCCGTCGGCAACGGAGGCACAGCCCCGACGTTCAGCACGAACGGCAAGGCGTACTGCCTCCACTACATCCAGACCTACCACTGGAACGGCGGCAAGGGCCAGCCGCCGGGCACCCTCGGCCTGAAGCGCATCGGGGGCGGAGCAGGTCCCGGGATCGCGGCGGCCGTCGGCCCGGTCCAGGCGAAGGCGAGCTCGGGCCAGAACAACGCGCCGAACGTCAACTGGTACATGTACTTCGACACCCCGGCGCCGCCGCCGGTCATCGACGGGACCTACCAGTGCGAGGACTCCGGGACGGCGACCTGGTCGTCGAATCCGCAGTCGGGCGGCCGCGGGTTCTGCATCGTCCAGGGATATCTCGCGACGTCGAGCTCGGGCGGCGGCACGGGCGCGACGACCACGGGCGCCACGACGACGTCCACGACCCCGACGACGACCACGACCGAGAAGCCCAAGCCGTGCAAGTGCGACGGCATCACCGTGTCCCTCGACCCCACGCTCCTGCGGAACACGAAGCTGCGGC
>JAFAIV010000235.1 GCA_019236545.1 Actinomycetota bacterium
AACCCGCGGATCTTCGCCCACATCCGCCGCTGGGAGGAGGACACCGTCCTCTGCGTCCACAACCTCGCGCGGTCCGCGCAGGCCGTCCAGCTCGACCTCTCGGAGTTCGCGGGTATGGTCCCGGTGGAGATGCTGGGCCAGACGGCCTTCCCCGCGATCGGGGAGCTGCCGTATCTGCTGACGCTCGCGCCGCGGGGGTTCTTCTGGTTCCAGCTTCGGGGGGAAGCATGAGCGCCCAGTTCGACGAGCAGTCGCTGATCGAGTACGTGACCCAGCAGCGCTGGTACGGGTCGAAGTCGCGCGCGGTCGCGCACGCGCGCGTCGTCGAGTCGATCGTGCTGCGGACGGCGGAGCCGCAGCTCGCGCTCGCGCTCGTCGAGCTCCGCTACGAGACCGGCCAGCACGACATCTACCAGCTCGTCTACGAGCTCCGGGACGGCGAGCTCGTCCTCGACGGGCTCGCGGAGGAGCCGCAGCTCGCGCGGGAGCTCGTCTCCGCGATGCGCTCCGGCTTGACGCTGCAGGGCGCCGAGGGCGTCGTCGAGCTCGCGGCGGAGCCGGGGTTCGCGGCGATCGGCCGCGAGCTGACGAGCGTCCGGCCGGTCGGGAGCGAGCAGTCGAACACATCCGTCGTCTTCGACGAGGACCTGATCCTGAAGATCTTCCGGCGACTCGAGCCGGGCATCAACCCGGAGCTCGAGATGCTGCGCTTCCTCACCGAGCACGGCTTCGAGAACATCGCGCCGGTCGGCGGCTGGTACTCGTACTCGGGCGGCCCGCTCTCCGCGACGCTCGGCCTGCTGCAGGCGTTCGTCGCCGACGGCCGCGACGGCTGGGAGCTCGCGCTGGACGAGATCGCGTCCTCGCCGGAGCGGTTCCTCGACCGGCTGCAGCGGCTCGGCGAGGTGACCGGCCGCATGCACAGCGCCCTCGGCTCCGACCCGTCCGACCCCGCCTTCGCGCCCGAGGAGCCGAGCGTCGAGTCGCTCGGCCTGCTGACGGCGACGGTGGACGAGGAGATCTCGCGGCTCTTCCTGGCGCTGCCGGAGGACGACGAGCGGCTGGAGCCGATCTGCGGCCGCGGCGAGGAGGTCCGCGAGCAGCTCCGCTTCCTGACGACCGCCGGCTCGATCGGCCGGATCATCCGCACGCACGGCGACTACCACCTCGGCCAGACCCTCTGGTCCGGCAGCGACTGGGTCATCCTCGACTTCGAGGGCGAGCCGGCGCGGTCGCTCGTCGAGCGGCGGCGGAAGCGCTCGCCGCTCCGCGACGTCGCCGGGATGCTCCGCTCGTTCGCCTACGTCGCGAGCGCCTCCGGGCTGCTGCGCGGCGTCGAGGCGTCGGACGACTGGGAGGAGCGGGCGCGCGGACGGTTCCTCGACGGCTACTTCGACGCGGTCGACCCGACGCTGCTCCCGAGCGGCCAGCCGGCGATCGAGCGGCTGCTGACGGTGTTCGAGCTCGAGAAGGCGGTGTACGAGCTGCGCTACGAGCTCGACAACCGGCCCGAGTGGGTTGGCATTCCGGTGGCCGGGATACAGCGGCTGATGGAGCAGGCCATCCAGCCCACGTGATCGAGCTCGGAGCGAATCCACACGGCGTCCTCGGGGCGCACGAGACGAAGGACGGCGTCGTCGTCCGGACCCTGCGGCCCGAGGCGAAGGCCGTCCGCGTCCAGCCGGCCGGCGTCGACGCCGAGCTGAAGGACCCCTCCGGCCTCTGGGAGGCGCTGCTGCCGGACGCGTCGCTGCCGCTCGACTACGAGCTCGAGGTCGCGTACCCGGACGGGAGCACCTACACGCTGCGCGACCCGTACTCGTTCCTGCCGACACTCGGCGAGCTCGACCTGCATCTGGCGATGGAGGGGCGGCACGAGCACCTCTACGACCGGCTCGGCGCGCACGTGCGCGACATCGACGGCGTCGTGGGCACGGCGTTCGCCGTCTGGGCGCCGAACGCGCACTCGGTCTCGGTCGTCGGCGACTTCAACTCCTGGGACGGCCGCCTCCACCCCATGCGGACGCTCGGCTCGTCCGGGATCTGGGAGCTCTTCGTGCCCGGCGTGCTCGAGGGGACGAAGTACAAGTTCGAGATCCGGACGCGAGACGGGCGGCTGCGGATCAAGGCCGACCCGGTCGCGTTCCACACGGAGGTGCCGCCCGCGAACGCCTCGGTCGTCTGGACGCAACAGCACTCCTGGAACGACCGGGAGTGGCTCGAGCGCCGCGCGGCCGAGGACCAGCTGCGCCGGCCGATGTCGATCTACGAGGTGCACCTCGGCTCCTGGCGGCGCAACCCGAACGAGGGCTTCCGGCCGCTGAGCTACCTCGAGCTCGCGGACGAGCTCGGCGACTACGTCCAGGACCTCGGCTTCACGCACGTCGAGCTCCTGCCGGTGATGGAGCACCCGTTCTCCGGCTCGTGGGGCTACCAGGTGACCGGCTACTACGCGCCGACGTCGCGCTTCGGGACGCCGGACGACTTCGACGCCTTCGTCGACCGCATGCACCAGCGCGGGATCGGCGTGATCCTCGACTGGGTGCCCGCGCACTTCCCGCGCGACGACTGGGCGCTCGCCACCTTCGACGGCACGCACCTCTACGAGCACGCCGACCCGCGCCGCGGCGCGCACCCGGACTGGGGCACCCTCGTCTTCAACCTCGGCCGCACCGAGGTGCGGAACTTCCTGCTCGCGAACGCGCTCTACTGGCTGCGCGAGCACCA
>JAFAIV010000322.1 GCA_019236545.1 Actinomycetota bacterium
GGCGGGTCGTTCATCTACGTGCCGCCGGGCGTGCACATCGAGATGCCCCTGCAGGCGTACTTCCGCATCAACGCGGAGAACATGGGCCAGTTCGAGCGGACGCTGATCATCGTCGACGAGGGCGCGTACGTGCACTACGTCGAGGGCTGCACCGCGCCGATCTACTCGACCGACTCGCTGCACAGCGCGGTCGTCGAGATCGTCGTCAAGAAGGGCGGCCGCTGCCGGTACACGACGATCCAGAACTGGTCGAACAACGTCTACAACCTCGTCACGAAGCGCGCCGTCGCCGAGGCGGACGCGACGATGGAGTGGGTCGACGGGAACCTCGGCTCGAAGCTGACGATGAAGTATCCGGCGATCTGGCTGGTGGGCGAGCGCGCCCACGGCGAGGTGCTGTCGATCGCGTTCGCGGGCAGGGGCCAGCACCAGGACGCGGGCGGCAAGGCCGTCCACGTCGCGCCGAAGACGACGTCCGTCATCACGTCCAAGTCGATCTCGAAGAACGGCGGCCGCGCCGGCTACCGCGGCCTGCTCGAGGTCGGCAAGGGCGCGACCGGCGCGAAGTCGAAGGTCGTCTGCGACGCGCTGATCCTCGACGAGGAGTCGCGCTCGGACACCTACCCGTACATCAAGATCGAGGAGGACGAGGTCGACATCGGCCACGAGGCGACCGTCTCCAAGATCGGCGAGGAGCAGCTCTTCTACCTCATGTCGCGCGGGCTCTCGGAGGCCGAGGCGAGCGCGATGATCGTCTCCGGCTTCGTCGAGCCGATCACGAAGGAGCTCCCGCTCGAGTACGCGGTCGAGATGAACCGGCTGATCCAGCTCCAGATGGAGGGCAGCGTCGGTTGACGATCGAGGTCGAGCACGTCGACTTCTGGGCCGTACCCGTCACCGACATGGAGCGCTCGAAGCAGTTCTACGGGGAGACGCTCGGCCTGCCGCTGGTCTCGGAGCCCGGCTTCCCCGAGTACAAGCTCGGCGACAACGGCTTCCTCTATCTGCTGAGCCTGGAGGCGATCGGCGGGAAGTTCCGCGCGCCGCACGACGCCGGGTTCGCGCTGCGGGTGCCGGACGTCGCGGAGGCGCGCGCGGCGCTCGAGGCGAAGGGCGTCGAGTTCAACGGCGAGATCCTCGACACCGGCGTCTGCCACATGACCTTCTTCGCCGACCCGGACGGCAACCAGATCGTCCTGCACCGGAACTACACGCGATGAGCCGCACCGACGCACTCGCCGCCTGGGAGCGGCTGCCGATCCCGGACACGTCCGAGGAGCACTGGCGCTTCACCGACCTCGCCGGCTTCGACCCGGCCGCGTTCGCGGGCGCCGCGTCGGCGCAGATCGAGACGCTGCTCGACCTCGACGTGGCCGGCTATGCGACCGTCACTGCGGACGGGATCGAGATCGAGAAGGCGCCCGACGGCGTCACGTTCGAGCTCCTCCCCGAGGACGACCCGCGCCTCTACTCGCTCGTCGGATGGGACGAGAAATTCGCCGCGCACAACGCCGCGATGTGGAAGCAGGGCCTTCTCGTCGTCGTCCCGAAGGGCGTCGTCCTCGAGAAGCCGCTCTACGTGCGGGTTGCCGTCACCGGCCAGACCTTCTGGCGGCTCGTCGTCGTCACCGAGGAGGGCGCGCGCGCCTCGCTGATCGAGGAGTACGCGTCGCCGACGCCCGACACCGCGGCGTACTCGAACGCGGTCACGGAGCTCTTCGTCGAGCCGGGCTCGAAGCTGGAGTACGTCTCGCTGCAGAACCTCTCGCGCGAGACGTGGCACTTCGCCTCGCACCACGCGCGCGTCGAGCGCGACGCCGAGCTCGACTGGGTCGCCGGCGGCTTCGGCTCGAAGAAGGGCAAGACGCGGATCCAGAACGACCTGAACGGCCGCGGCGCGACGTCGCGCGTGACCGGCGCGTACTTCGCGGACGGCACGCAGCACCTCGACTACGACACGTTCCAGGAGCACATCGCGCCGGACTGCGAGAGCGACTTCGCCTTCAAGGGCGCGCTGCGCGACGAGGCGACCGCGGTGTGGCGCGGGATGATCCGGGTCGAGAAGGACGCGCAGAAGACGAACGCGTATCAGGAGTGCCGCAACCTGATGTTGAGCCCGACGACGCACGCCGTGCCGATCCCGGGCCTGGAGATCCTGGCGAACGACGTCCGCTGCACCCACGGCGCGACCGTCGGCCGGGTCGACCGCGAGGACCTCTTCTACCTCATGTCGCGCGGCCTCCCGCGCTACGAAGCCGAGCGCCTGATCGTGCGCGGCTTCTTCCAGGAAGTCCTCGACCGCATCGAGCTCGAGCCCGTCCGCGAGGC
>JAFAIV010000368.1 GCA_019236545.1 Actinomycetota bacterium
GATCGCGTTGACGATCGCGTCGACGGTGCCGGCGCCGATCTCCTGGCCGCTCTCGACGAGCTCGACCAGCTCCTCGACCACGGCGCGCGCCTCGGCGACCTTGACCTCGTCGCCGTCGAGCGTCAGCCGGTTGCCGCGGAGGTTGACACCGCAGCCCAGGCGGTCGCGCAGCGCGTCGAGCACGCCGTCCCCGATCCCGGCGAGCTCGACTGCGACCTCGTTCGGGACGTCGAGAGTCTCCTGCACGGGTTCAGTGTAGGAGCACCGCCGCACGGCGCGGCCCCAGCGTCACCGTGCTCACCGGCGTCTGCTGCAGCGTCCACGAGGACGGAAGCTCGCCCGAGTCCGGCACGGCGCCGCCGCCGGACGGCGTGACGAGGCTCATCTGCGCCGGCAGCCGGTAGGTGACGGTCGAGTCGCCCGGGTTGACGACCACCAGGCCGTTCGCGAAGCGGCGGACGAAGGCACCCTGATCCTCGCGCAGTCCGGGCGGGTCGACGGGCGCGCCGAGGTCGATGCCGTACTCGGGGAACCAACTGACTCGGATCCCCTCGCCGAAGTTGACGTACGTGTGGTCGCCCTTGATCAGGAGGTACGAGCCGAGGTCGAACATCCGCGCCTGGACGTCGCCTTCGTCCGGGTACGACTGGCAGATCACGATCTTGTCGAGCTTCACGAGCGCGAGCGCGCGCGTCAGCTCGAGCTGCCAGTCGGCGGGCGCGAGGCCGGTGGCGAACCCCTCGACCATCGCGCCGGCCGCGTTCGCGTAGCTCGTCCGCTCGCGCGTCGTCACCCAGGAGCCGGCGTTGACGACGATCGGCTTGCCGACGGCTCGCTGGGAGTACGCGAGCCAGCGCTCGATCTTCCCGCTCCACATCGTCTCCCAGGGCGGGTCGTACGCGGGGAGCGGCGGCGTGTACGTGCTCGCGCCGAAGTCGTTCGGGACGCTCGTCGAGTCCATGAAGACGCCGTCCGCGTGGGTCGACGCGACCTGCTGACGTACCTGGGCGACCCAGTAGCGCCGCCACGACGGGTCGTCCGGGTTCATCAGGTACCAGCCCCAGGACTGGTGCACGCGGTGGCCGTGCCATGTGTAGAACCACTCGGCCTGCGGGTGGGCCGGCCACTCGGGCTTCCAGGTGTCGCCGAAACGGATCTGCGTCGTCCGGCCGAGGCCGATCCCGAGCCGGTACTGGATCATGAAGAACGCCGGGTCGAGCTTCTTCAAGGCCAGCGTCTCGCTCGCGCCGAGCTTCTGGGCGCCGGCGTAGTGCGACGCAGCGAAGGCCAGCAGGCCCGGCGAGAGCCCGTCGGGGAGCTGGTCGGAGAAGACGCGGATCGTGTCGCTCGTCGGCGCCGGCTTGGCGAGCCCGGCGGCTGCGGGCGCGGCGAGGACGAGCGAGCACGCGATGACGGCGGCGGCGGCGCGCACTGCGGCGTGAGGGTAGCGCCCTTGAGTTCTCCCTGCACTTTGCGCTAGTTTCCCGGGCCTGCGCGTCACGGGGCGGCGCGCCATCTCTCACCTGCGATGCGTCCGAGACGACTCCCTCCGGCTCTTTTCGCCGCGCTGTGCGTGGCCTGGCTCTGTGCCGCGGCCGCCTCGGCCGCGCCTCCGTCGCACGCGATCCGGGTGCAGCGGGCGCGGGAGCACGCGGTGATCGCGCAGATCGACCGGATCGGCGCGAGCCTCGAGAGCACGATCCAGGAGTACGACGGAGCGCGGATCCGGCTCGCGCGCGTGCGGGCGAACCTGCGCGCGAACGAGTACGCGCTCGGGGTGGCGCGGACGAACCTCCACGCGTCGCAGGTGCGGCTCGAGCGGCGGCTCGTCGAGCTCTACATGCACGGCCAGCCCGGCGCGCTCGACGTGCTCGCCGGCGCGAAGAGCCTCTCCGACCTGATCGACCGCGTCGAGTCGGCGAAGGTGCTGACGCAGCAGGACTCCTCGCTCGCGCGGGCGACGCTCTCGTTCACGCAGACGGTCCAGCAGCGCGAGCGGCTCCTGAAGCGGCAGCGCGCCGAGCGGGCGGCGACGGTGGCGCGGCTCGCGTCGCGGCGGCGGACGATCGAAGGCGCGCTCGCGCAGCAGCGGCGGTTGCTGGCGTCGATCCACACGACGATCCGGGCGATCCAGGCGCGCGAAGCGGCGGCTGCGGCCGCGCACCGGCGCGAGGTGCTGCGCGAGATCGCGGCGGCGAAGGCCGCGGCCGAGGCGCGCGCCCAGGCGGCGGCGAACACGCCCGACCAGCAGCCCCAGGACGCGGGCGCCGCGTCGGCACTCCCTCCCTCCCCCGCTCCCGTCACGATCGCCCCGTCGTCCGGCGGCGGCCACCCGCAGGCGGCGTCGCTCGCGGCGCAGTACCTCGGCGTCCCGTACGTCTGGGGCGGCGCGTCACCCGGCGGCTTCGACTGCTCCGGGCTCGTGATGTACGTCTACGCGCAGCTCGGGATCTCGCTGCCGCACTACACGGTCTCCCAGTGGAACGCGACGATCCCGGTCGCGCCGTCGGACATGCAGCCAGGCGACCTCGTCTTCTTCGACGGCCTCGGGCACGTCGGGATCTACATCGGCAACGGCCAGTTCATCGACGCGCCGCACACCGGCAGCGTCGTCCGCGTCGACAGCCTCTCGAACTTCGGCGGCTTCGACGGGGCGCGCCGGGTGCCCTAGCGCCGGGTGAGCAGGCCGAGCACGACCCCGAAGAGGGCGTGCCCGGCGGTCGCGGACGCGAACGCGCGCGGGTTGCGCGCGAGCGGCGGCCACGTGCCGTCCCTGCGTTTCGGATGGAAGCGCTCGGCGACGCCGATCAGCGGCCAGAGGGCGACGTTCTCGGCCAGCGCGGCGCCGACTCCCGCGCGGACGCCGCCGAGCCCGAGGTAGCCGAACAACGCGCCGAACCCCGCGCCGTTCCCGGCGTGCGTGACGAGGTTCGCCATCGGCTCCAGCGGCCCGCGGGTGAGGAACGGGCCGACGAACTCCGAGTCGGCGTACGGCGTCCCGAACGCGCGCTTGAAGAGCGGGTCGGCCGCCCACCACACCGCCGCCGCGAACGCGCCGGCGGCGGCTCCACGCCGCACCACTACGCGAGCTTCTCGCGGACGATCTGGCTGACCTGCGAGCCGTCAGCGCGGCCCGCGACCTGCGGCATGACGTCCGCCATGACCCGGCCGAGGTCGGCCATGCTCGTCGCGCCGACCTCCGCGATCACGTCGTCGACGATCTCCTCGATCTCCTCCTCGGAGAGCGGCTCCGGCATGAACTCCTCGAGGATCTCGAGCTCGCGCTCCTCGGCCTCGGCCTGCTCCTCGCGGCCGCCGCTGCGGAACGCCTCCGCGGCCTCGACGCGCTTCTTCCGCTCGCGCTGGAGCACCTGCAGCTCCTCCTCCTCGCTCAGCGGCCGCTGCAGCTCCTTCTGGGAGTTCTTGAGCGAGTTGAGGATCAGGCGCAGCGCGTCGCGGCGCTCGGCGTCCCGCTCGCGCATCGCGTCCTTCAGCTCGTCCTCGATCTCCTCGATCAGGCTCACGCCATCCTCCCGGTCAGCCGGCCGCTCAGGATGTGCCAGTGCAGGTGGAAGATCGTCTGCCCGGCTCCCTTGCCCGCGTTGACGACGACACGGTAATCGGTCAGGCCCTCGCGTGCAGCCGTCGCCGCGACGAAGTCGAGCATGCGCTTGTCCTCGTCGGCGGAGAAGTCGCCGATGTGGTGGAACGAGTCGATGTGGCGCTCGGGGATGACGAGCAGGTGCGTCTCGGCCTGCGGGTTGATGTCGCGGATGGCGACAAAGCCGTCGGCCGCGGCTACGTGGTCGCCCTCGCGGTAGAGCTGGCAGAAGAGGCAGTCGTCGCTCACGCTGCGAGCACCCCCTCGTCGGTGGCGGCGG
Organism: Actinomycetota bacterium; assembly: GCA_019236545.1. GTDB lineage: Bacteria > Actinomycetota > Thermoleophilia > Gaiellales > Gaiellaceae > Palsa-739. Next base: position 3,882 of record JAFAIV010000368.1, read on the forward strand.
CGCCGCGGACACGCACGAGCCCGCCGACCGGCGCCGCCTCGGGGACGAGCCAGGGCGAGTAGTCGTCGCCGTAGCCCCGGCCCGGCCGGTCGACGAGGACGGTGTCGTCCCGGCCGACCTTCGTCCGCCAGCGCGCGAGGCAGGCCTCGTGGCTCGCGGCGCGCAGGCGGGCGCCGCGCTCCTTCTTCACCTGCGGCGACACCGGGTCGTCGGCGGCGGTGACGGTGCCGGGGCGCGGCGAGTACGGGAAGACGTGGATCTTCGTCAGGCCGGCGTCGCGCGCCGTGCGCAGCGTGCTCTCGAATGCGGCCTCGTCCTCGGCCGGGAAGCCGACGATGACGTCGCTCGTCAGGTTGAACTCGTCCTGCAGCGGCGCGAGGCGGCGCAGGTACGTCGCGACGGAGTAGCGGCGGCCCATCGCCCGGAGGACGCCGTCGTCGCCGGACTGGAGCGGCACGTGCAGGTGTCGGCTGAGCGTCGGCGTGTCGCGGAGCGCGGCGACGAGCGCGTCGTTCACGTGGTTGATCTCGATCGACGAGAGGCGCAGCCGCTCGAGGCCGGGCGTCGCGCCCGCCTCGCGGACGAGCCGTGGCAGGTCGTAGCCCGCGGCGCGGTCGCGGTAGCAGCCGAGGTTGATCCCGGTCAGGATGACCTCGCGGTGGCCCTGGTCGACGCGGCGGCGGATCTCGGCGAGGACGGCGTCCGCGGCGCGGCTGCGGGACTCGCCGCGCACGAGCGGGATGACGCAGAAGCTGCACGAGAACGAGCAGCCGTCCTGCACCTTCACGAACGCGCGGACCCGGTCGAGCCGCGCGTCGGCCTGGACGCAGCCGATCGCGCCGACGTCGCCGGCGACGAAGGCGGGCGTCTCCTCGCTCCGCTTCGCGATGACGACGACGTTCTCCGGCAGGTCGGCGAACGCGTCGGCGCGGAGGTTCGCGCCGCAGCCGGTGACGTACACGCGCCGATGCGAGCGCGCGGCGCGGGCGGCCTCCTTGCGCGACTTCGCGACGGCCTCGTTCGTGACGCAGCACGTGTTCACGACGGCAACGTCGGCGGCAGCGTCGCGCTCCGCGTGGCCGCCGGCGAGCAGCGCCTCGCGCACCTCGTGGGCGTCGACATGGGAGACCTTGCAGCCGAGGAAGCGGACGCTGAACGTCGTCACGGCCGAGATTCGAGCAGATCGGCCGCCCAGCCGTCGGCCTCGCGCCGGTCGATCGGCGTCCAGCCGTCGACGTCGGGGCGGTCGCGGTCGAGGTAGCCGGATGTGATCGCACGCCGCGCGCGGAAGCGCGGGAGCAGCGTCTCGACGACGTCGAGCGCGACGTTCGCGAGCACGAGGTCGACCTGGGGGAGCGCGTCGACGACGGCGTCGGCCTGGCGGACGTCCATCTCGACCTCGTTGCGGGCGGCGTTCTCGCGGCTCGCCTCGACCGCGGCCTCGTCGACGTCGATCGCGTGGATAGGCGCGAAGCCGAGCTTCGCCGCGGCGATCGCGAGGACGCCGGAGCCGCAGCCGACGTCGAGCAGCGAGCCGCGCTCGGACTCCTGGAGCAGCTCGAGCGTCAGGCGTGTCGTGGGGTGCGCGCCCGTGCCGAACGCCCGGCCCGGGTCGATGACCACCGTCTCGCCGACGCCCGGCGGCAAACCGGGAACTGCCTCCGGCAGTTCCCAGGGCGGCCCGACCCAGAGGCCACCGACGCGGACGCCGTGGTGGAAGTCGCGCCAGCGGTCGGGCCAGTCCTCGGCGACGTCCTCGGACTCGACGACGTCGAAGCCGAGCGGCGGCTCCTCGGCATA
>JAFAIV010000054.1 GCA_019236545.1 Actinomycetota bacterium
GCCGACGGCACGATCTCCCCCCAGAGGCTCGGCCGCCCGGCGCTCCTCGCGCTGCTCACCGCGACCGCGCTCCTGTACCTCGTCGATCTCGCCGCGAGCGGCTGGGGCAACGCGTTCTACCCGGCGGCGGTCGAGGCCTCGACGAGGAGCTGGAAGGCGTTCTTCTTCGGCTCGTTCGACTCGTCGAACTTCATCACGGTCGACAAGCCGCCCGCGTCGCTCTGGGTGATGGAGCTGTCGGCGCGCGTCTTCGGGCTCAGCTCGTGGAGCGTCCTCGTGCCGCAGGCGCTCGAGGGCGTCGCGGCGGTCTGGCTGCTCTTCGCGGCGGTGCGGCGGCGCTTCGGCCCGGCTGCGGGGCTGCTCGCCGGCCTCGTGCTCGCGCTGACGCCCGTCGCGACGCTCATGTTCCGGTTCAACAACCCGGACGCGCTCCTGACGCTGCTCCTCGTCGCGGCCGCGTACGCACTCACGCGCGCGCTCGAGCGCGGCTCGACCCGCTGGCTCGTCCTCTGCGCCGTCGCGATCGGATTCGCCTTCCTGACGAAGACGCTGCAAGCGCTGACGATCGTCCCCGGGTTCGCGCTCGTCTGGCTCGTCGCGGCTCCGGGCTCGTGGTGGCGACGGGTGCGGCAGCTGCTCGTCGCCGGCGTGGCGCTCGTCGTCGCGGGAGGCTGGTGGGTGGCGATCGTCCAGCTCTGGCCCGCCGCGAGCCGACCGTACATCGGCGGCTCGACCGACAACAGCGAGCTGAACCTGATCTTCGGCTACAACGGCTTCGGCCGGATCACCGGCAACGAGACCGGCAGCGTGGTCGGCGGCGGCGGCCCCGGACGGGCCGGCGCGTGGGGGCCGACGGGGATCTTCCGGCTGTTCGGCTCGGAGATGGGGACGCAGATCTCGTGGGTCCTGCCGGCCGCGCTCCTCTTCGGCGTCGTCCTGCTCTGGGCCTGGCGGCGCGCGCCGAGGACGGACGGGCGCCGCGGGGCGGTCCTCCTCTGGGGCTCCTGGCTCGTCGTCACCGGGCTCGTGTTCTCGTTCGCCCAGGGGATCATCCACCCGTACTACACGGTCGCCCTCGCGCCCGCGGTCGGCGCACTCGTGGGGATCGGCGCGTCGTGGCTCTGGCAGGCGCGGCGCAGCGGCCTCGCCCGGATCACGGCGGCGGTCGCGGTCGCGGGGACGGCCGTCTGGGCATTCGAGCTGCTCGAGCGCACGCCTGCCTGGCAGCCCTGGCTCCGGACGTTCGTCCTCGTCGCCGGGCTCCTCGCGGCTGCCGCGCTCCTCGCGCCGCCGTGGCTCGTGGGACGCTGGGGGATCGCGATCGCCGCCGCGTCGGTGGTCGTCGCGCTCGCCGCCCCCGCCGCGTACTCGGTCCAGACCGCGTCCAGTGCGTACAGCGGCGCGATCCCGGCGGCCGGCCCCGCGGGCGCGTCCGGGCTCGGCCGCTTCCCCGGCGGGTTCCGGGCCTTCGGCCGCGGCGGCTTCCGGGGCGGCCCGCCACCGCAGACGCGCCGTGGCGGAGGCTTCGGCTTCAACGCGCCGCCGCAGGGCGGGTTCCAGCCCGGATTCCGGGGTGGTGGATTCCCCGGCGGTTTCGGGCGTCGCGGCGGCCTCGGCGGCCTGCTCGACAGCGGCACCCCGAGCTCGGCGCTCGTGAAGCTCCTGAAGACGGACGCGTCGAGGTACGAGTGGGTCGCCGCCTCCGTCGGCGCGAACAGCGCGGCCGGCGTCCAGCTCGCGATCGACGAGCCCGTCCTCGCCATCGGCGGCTTCAACGGCACCGACCCGGCCCCGACGCTCGCGCAGTTCCAGGCGCTCGTGAAGGCCGGGAAAGTCCACTACTTCCTCACCGGCGGCGGCGGAGGGTTCGGCGCCGGTCCGGGCGGAGGCTTCGGCAGTAGCCGCTCCTCGACCGCGATCGCGACCTGGGTCGAGGCACATTTCACGGCGAGGACCGTCGGCGGCGTGTCCGTCTACGACCTCTCTTCCGCTTCTTAGAGTCTGGTGCCAGACTGCGAGGCCCGACTCCAGGAGGCCTCGTGTCCGACCAGACGCCTTCGCCTGCCGAGATCAGCGACCGGCTCGAGCAGGCGCTCTTCGAGATCCGGCGCGTCATCGCCGGGCAGGACTCGATGCTCGAGCGCGTGCTCGTCTGCCTGCTCGCGCAGGGCCACCTGCTGATCGAGGGCGTCCCCGGGCTTGCGAAGACCCTGACCGTCAAGACGACCGCCAGCGTGCTCGGCGGCTCGTTCGCGCGCATCCAGTTCACGCCCGATCTCGTCCCGTCCGACCTCGTCGGCACCCGCGTCTACCGGCCCGACCAGGGGACGTTCGAGACGGAGCTCGGTCCGGTCTTCACGAACTTCCTGCTCGCCGACGAGATCAACCGCGCCCCGGCGAAGGTGCAGTCGGCGCTGCTCGAGGTCATGCAGGAGCGCCAGGTGACGATCGCGCACGAGAGCCACCCGGTGCCGTCGCCGTTCCTCGTCATGGCGACCCAGAATCCGATCGAGTCGGAGGGCACGTATCCGCTGCCGGAGGCGCAGGTCGACCGGTTCATGCTCAAGATCCTGATCGGCTACCCCGAGCACGACGAGGAGTTGACGATCGTGCAGCGGCAGCTCCACGAGCCGCCCGAGCTCCGCGAGGTGCTGACGCTCGACGACCTGCGGCGCTTGCAGGGCGCGGTCGCCGCGGTGTACGTCGACCCCGCGCTGATCTCGTACGCGGTCGCGCTTGCCACCGCGACGCGGGCGCCCGAGGAGCACGGGATGCCCGACCTTGCCGGGTACCTCGAATACGGGGCCAGCCCGCGCGGACCGATCTCGATCACGCAGGCCTCGCGGGCGCTCGCGCTCCTGCGCGGGCGGGACTATGCGACCGCGGACGACGTGCGCGCGCTCGCGAAGGACGCGCTGCGGCACCGGCTCGTCCTCAGCTACCAGGCGCTCGCCGAGAACGTCTCCGCCGACGCGATCCTCGACCGGGTGCTCGCCGCGGTGCCGGTGCCCGACGTCAGCCCGAGGCCGGCGCTGGCGTGACGCCCGGGCTCTCGCTCGGGACGCCGACGCCCGAGCGTCCCGGCCCCGGCGCGCTTCCGCCCGGCCTCTTGCGGGCGCTGCAGCTGGACGTGGGCAGGCGGCTCGAGGGGCTGCTGGCCGGCGAGTTCCGGTCGTCCCGGTTCGGCGACGGGATGGAGCTCGCGCAGCTGCGGCCGTACGAGCCGGGCGACGACGTGCGGCTGATCGAGTGGAACGTCACCGCGCGCACCGGCGTCCCGCACGTCCGCGTGAACCTCGCCGAGCGCGTCCTCGTCACGTGGCTCGTCCTCGACGCGTCGTCGTCCATGCAGTTCGGGACGGCCGACCGGCGGAAGGCGGACGTCGCCGCCGGCGCCGCTCTCGCGATCGGTCACGTCGCCTCCCGGCGCGGCAACCGGCTCGGCGTCGTCACCTTCGGCGGCGGCAAGCCGCTCGCGCTGCCGCCGGCGCAGGGGCGGCACGGGCTCCTCGGGCTGCTCACGGCGCTGGAGGAGGACGCGCCCGGCAGCGGGACGGCGTCGCTCGGCGCGGCGCTGCGCGAGGTCGGCGCGCGGGCGAGGCAGCGCGGGCTCGTGGTCGTCGTCTCGGACTTCCGCGGACCGCTCGACTGGCGCGGGCCGCTGCTCGAGCTGCTGCGCCGCCACGACGTCCTGGCGGTGGAGGTGCGGGACCCGCGCGAGCAGGAGCTCGCAGACGTGGGCGAGGTCTGGCTCGTCGACCCGGAGACGGGGCGGCAGGTGCGCGTCGACACGGGCGACGCGCGGCTGCGGCAGCGCTTCGCCGCGGCGGCGGCGGAGGAGCGGAGTGGCGTCGCGCGTGTGCTCGCGGCGGTCGGGATGCCGCACGTCGTCCTCTCGACGCGGGGCGACTGGCTGCGGACGCTCGCGGTCTTCCTCGGGAGGCGCAGGTGAGCTTCGACCGGCCGCTCGCGCTCGTCGCGCTCGTCGTCGTGCCGGTGCTCGTGGCGTTCTGGGTCTGGAACGAGCGCCGCCGCCGCGCCGGTGCCGCCCGCTTCGCCAGCCTCGGCCTCGTCCCGAACCTCGTCGACCGAGCGCCGGGGCGGCGGAGGCTCGTGCCGGTGGCTCTGCTCCTGCTCGGGCTGACGGCGCTCGTCGTCGGCGCGGCGAAGCCGCACGCGCGGCTGACGGTGCCGCGCCACGAGGGCCTCGTCGTCCTGGCCGTGGACGTGTCGCGGTCGATGAACGCGACCGACGTCAAGCCAACCCGCTTGCTCGCGGCGCTCGACGAGGCGGATCGCTTCCTCGACGAGATCCCGAGCACCTATGACGTCGCGCTCGTCGACTTCGGCAGCCACGCCTACCTCGCCGTGCCGCCGACGCGCGACCGGGAGCTCGTCCGCCAGGGGATCGCCGACCTCCACTCCGGCGATGGGACGGCGATCGGCGACGCGATCGTGCTCGCGGCGCAGCTCGGCCACCGTCAGCGGCGGGTCGACGGGACGGTGTTGCCGTCGGCCGCTCTCGTCATCTCCGACGGAGCGCCGAGCGGTGGAAGGATCTCGCCGTTGAGCGCGGCCCGGAAGGCACGGCAGCTCGGCGTCCCGATCTCGACCGTCGTCGTCGGCACCGACGGCGGCGTCGTCACCGCGCCGCTCACCGGCGGCTATACCGAGCAGGTCCGCGTCCCGGCAAGCCCGGGGACGCTGCAGCTGATCGCGAATGCGAGCGGCGGGACGTTCTACCGCGCTCCGACAGCGGCGGCTCTCGCCGGCTTCTACCGCAACCTCGCCACGCGGCTCGGCCACACCACCGAGGACCGCCAGGTCGCCGA
>JAFAIV010000128.1 GCA_019236545.1 Actinomycetota bacterium
GATCGCGATCCTCGCCGGCTGGGAGCTGATGACGCTCCTGTCGGCCGCGCTGATCCTCGTGCAGCGCGGCGCCGACCGGCCGGCGCGGCGCACCGTTTTCGCGTACCTCGGCGTCACGCACCTCGGCGGAGCGGGCACGTGGGTGGCGATCCTCCTCCTCGCGGAGCACGGCGCGCTCGGCGGCCACGCAGCGATCGCCACCGGCTCGGGCCTGCAGATCGCCGTCGCCCTCGCCGCGCTCCTCGGGATGGGGACGAAGGCGGGCCTCATGCCGCTGCACGTGTGGCTGCCGCGCGCGCACCCGCTCGCGCCGGCGCCCGTGTCGGCGCTGATGAGCGGCGTGATGATCAAGGTCTCGCTCTATCTGCTCGTGCGCGTCCTCGTGCAGTGGGACGGCGTGCTCCCGGTCTGGCTCGGCGTGCTCGTGCTCGCGGTGGGCGCGGTCTCGGCGGTCGGCGGCGTCGCGTACGCGCTCTTCCAGCACGAGCTGAAGCGGCTGCTGGCGCTGCACTCGATCGAGAACGTCGGGATCATCGTCCTCGGGATCGGGGCGGCCCTCGTCCTCCGTGCGCGCGGCGCCGACGTGTGGGCCGGGTTCGCGCTCGCCGCCGCGCTGCTGCACACGCTCAACCACGCGGTCTTCAAGGCGCTCCTCTTCCTCGGGGCCGGCTCGTTCGAGCGGGCGGTCGGGTCGCTGCGGGTCGACCGGCTCGGCGGGCTGTTGCGGCGGATGCCGTGGACCGGCGGCGCGTTCCTCGTCGGCGCGGCGGCAATCGCAGGGCTGCCGCCGCTGAACGGGTTCGCGTCGGAGTGGCTCACGCTCCAGGCGCTCCTGCACGTGTCGGCGACGGGGCGCGTCGGGGACGGCGTCGCGGGCGCGCTCGCCCTCGCCGCGCTGGCCGCGACGGCGGCGCTGGCCGTCTTCTGCTTCGCGAAGGTCGTCGGGCTCGTCCTGCTCGGGCCGCCGCGGACCGAGGCCGCTGCGTCGGCAGTCGAGGCGCCGCCGTCGTCGCGCGCGGCGGTCGTCGGGCTCGCCGCCGCGTGTGTCGTGCTCGGCGCGGCGCCAGGGCTCCTCTTCTCCCATCTCGTCGCGCTCGGGCCCGCGCCCGTGCACGCGGGGCTCTACCTGCCGGGCACCGGCTCGCTGCCGACGCTCGCGATCCTCGTCGCGCTCGTCGCCGGGACCGCGGCGCTCGGCGCGCTCCGGTCGCGGCGCGCGGCGGCGCCCGCGCCGACCTGGGCATGCGGCCAGCTCGTCGAGCCGCAGCTCCTCTGGACGAGCGCGGGATTCTCGAAGCCGCTGCGGCTCGTGCTCGAGCCGGTCATCCGGCCCGAGCGCGAGATCGGCGTCGAGACGGCGGGCGGCGTCGTCCAGTCCGTCTCGTATTCCGGCCGCGTGCCGAGCCTGCTCGAGGAGCGGGTCTACCGGCCGCTGACGAGCATCTCGCTCGCCGCCGCCGGTCGCGCGCGCCGCCTGCAGAGCGGCAGCCTCTCCGCCTACGTCGCCTACCTCGGCGGGCTCGTCGTCGTGCTCCTGCTCGCCGTCCGGCTCGGGTTGGTCGGATGAGAGCGGCCGCCGTCGCCGTCCAGCTCGTCGGCGGGCTCGCGCTCGCGCCGCTCCTGCCCGGGCTCGTCCAGCACTGGAAGGCGCGGCTCCAGGGCCGGCGCGGGCCGACGCCGCTGCAGCCGTACCGCGAGCTCCGCCGCCTGTGGGGGAAGAGCGCGGTCGACGTCGAGGGGACGACCGTCCTCTACCGGCTGGCCCCGGCGGTCGCAGCGGCGGCGACCGCAGCCGCCGTGCTCGTCGTCCCGGTCGCATCCGACGCGCCGCGGCTCGGCCTCGGCCACGACTCGCTCGCGATCCTCGGGCTGCTCGCGCTCGCGCGCTTCGCGGTGGCGACGGCCGCGTGGGACGTCTCGAACGGCTTCTCGCTGATGGGCGCGAGCCGCGACCTGACGCTGTCCGTCTTCGTCGAGGCGACGCTCGTCGTCTCGCTCGCGGTCGCCGCGCTCGTCGCGGGGACGACCGACCTCGCCGGGATGATCGCGGGCACCGCGGGCGGGCACGTCTGGACGAGCCCGGCGCTCGCCCTCGCCGCGGTCTCCGCCGCGCTCGTCGCGGTCGCCGAGACGGGGCGGCAGCCGGTCGACAATCCCGACACCCACCTCGAGCTGACGATGATCCACGAGGGGCCGCTGCTCGAGTACGCGGGACGAGACCTCGCGTACCTCCAGTGGGCGGCGGCGGCGCGGCACTGGCTCGTGCTCGTCCTGCTCGCGCAGGTCTTCCTGCCGCACGCCGCCGACCAGCGGCTGCAGCTCGCGGTGCTGCCGGCCACGCTCGTCGCGCTCTGCGCCGGGCTTGCGCTCCTCGAGACGCTCGTGGCGAAGATGCGGATCCTCGTCGTCCCGCGGTTGCTCGCCCT
>JAFAIV010000245.1 GCA_019236545.1 Actinomycetota bacterium
CGCGCTCGAGCTGCAGGCGCGCACGGACTCGCTGACCGGCCTCCTCAACCAGCGCAGCTACCACGAGCGGCTCGATCGCGCGCTCGCCGTCTCGCGCACGACCGGCCTCGAGGTTGCGGTCGTGATGCTCGACATCGACGACTTCAAGTGGGTCAACGACCTCCACGGGCACGACGCGGCCGACGACCTCCTCGTCCTCGTCGGCGAGGCGCTGCGCGCGTCCGTCCGGCCCGAGGACTCCGTCTGCCGGCTCGGCGGCGAGGAATTCGCGCTCATCCTGGGCGGCGTGCGGCCGGACGACGCGGCGCACGTCGGCGAGCGGATCCGCGAGCGCGTCTCGGCGCTCGACCTGCCGCCGGTCGGATCCGTCACGGTCTCCGTCGGCCTCGCGACCTCGCCGCGGGACGCGGTCGAGCCGCACCGCCTGAGCGTCTGCGCCGAGGCGGCGATGATGACCGCGAAGGCGCGCGGAAAGAACTGTGTCGTCGTCTACCAGGAAGACGCGATGACCCGGCCTGCGGTCGCGCGCGGCGCGGAGCGTCCGGCCACTGTGGACGCGCTGCGTGCGGCCGCGGGGGAATTGCAGCGGCTCGGCCGGCTCGGCGAGGTCGCCGAACGGGTCCAGGCCGCGTCGGTCGCGCTCGCCGGTCTCGCGGGCGTCGGCGTCTACGTCCTTCGGGACGGGACGGTCGCGCACGCCGGCGGCTCGCTCCTCTCCTCGCTCGACCTCGCCCTCGCCGAGCGCACGGTCGCGCGCGACGAGCGGGTGGTCGAGCGCGGGGACGGCGTGCGCGCCGGGCTGCCGCTCCGCTGCGAGGGCCGGATGTGCGGCGCGCTGCTCGTCGCCGCGGACGGACTGCGCGAGGCGGAGCTCCGCCTCCTCGAGCTCCTGGCGGACGAGGCCGCGATCGCGATCGACAACGCCCTCGTCTACGAGGCGGCGCTGGAGGACTCGGCGAGGGCCGTCGCGGCCGGCGTCGAGTCGCTCGCGAACGCTCTCGAGGCGAGCGACGGCGACACGCACGAGCACGCGCGCTGGATCGCGGACTTCTCATGCGAGGTCGCGCGTGAGCTCGGGCTGGACGACGAGGCCGTCGAGCGCGTCGAGCTCGGGGCGCTCCTCCACGACATCGGCAAGATCGGCATCGGGGAGTCGGTGCTGCTCAAGCCGGGCCGCCTGAACGCCGCGGAGCGCGCCGTGATCGAGCGCCACCCGGCGCTCGGCGAGCAGATCCTCGCCCCGATCGACCGGCTGCAGGACGTCCGGCGGATCGTCCGCCACTGCCACGAGCGCTGGGACGGCGAGGGCTATCCCGACGGCCTCTCCGGCGAGGCGATCCCGCTCGAGGCCCGCATCATCTTCGTCTGCGACGCCTTCCACGCGATGACGAGCGACCGGCCGTACCGGAAGGCGCTCCGCCGCTCCGAGGCGATCCGCCGGCTCCAGTCCGGCGCCGGCACCCAGTTCGACCCGGTCGTGGTCGACGCCGTGCTCGCCGTGCTCGCGCGCTAAAGCCGCGCCCGCGCGAACCGACTACGCAACGGAATGGATCGCGGCCTGTATATCGCTGCGACCGGGATGTACGCGGAGCTGACGAGGCAGGACCAGCTCGCCAACGATCTCGCGAACTCCTCCACCCCCGGCTACAAGCCGACGCGCGCGCCGCAGACGAGCTTCGGCGACACGCTCGTCACGAACGCGCAGGGGCAGACGGTCGGGTCGATCGGGCTGGGCGTGCAGGTCGACGCGCCGCAGGTCGACCTCACCCAGGGCCCGTCGATCCAGACGAACCAGCCGCTCGACGTCGAGCTGATCGGCCAGGGCTTCCTGACCGTCAAGACCGCCACCGGGACCGCGTACACCCGGGACGGCCAGCTCACGACGGACGCGAACGGGCAGGTCCTGACCTCCACCGGCGAGACCGTCCTCGACTCGCAGGGGCAGCCGATCACGATCCCGCCCGGCTCGTCGCCGCAGATCGGCACGGACGGGACGATCACCGTGGGCGGCAAGACCGTCGCGAAGCTCGGGCTCGCCACGTTGAGCGGGAGCATCGTGAAGCTCGGCGACAACCTCTTCACCGGCACCGCCGGCGCTGCGCCGGCCGGGACGCTGGTGCGGCAGGGCTACCTCGAGGGCTCCGGCGCGGACGCGGCGAAGTCGATGATCGACATGATCGTGTCGATGCGCGCCTACGAGTCGTCGCAGAAGGTCATCCAGGCGATCGACGAGACGCTCCAGAAGGGCATCTCGACCGGTTCCGCCAACGGCGCGTAGCCCGGACTTATCCACAGAACCCTCTAAAGAGTGAACGGGCGCGGCCGAATACCCCGCCCGAAGAACCAAACCCGGAGGGGCTGAGAGCGGCCGGACTGCATCGCGCAGAGGCCAGGGAAGGCGCCGATCGCGACTCCCGCCCCCTCCGTCAATTGAACGGAAGGGAAGACCGACGCGATGACCGGAATCTATTCGGCCGCTGCCGGGATGACTGCCCAGCAGACGTGGCTCGACGCGGTGGCGAACGACCTCGCCAACGTGAATACGCCTGGCTACCACAGCCAGCGCGTCGCCTTCCACGATCTCGTGTACGACCAGACGGGCGCCGGCGTCGGCGCCGCGGCCGGGACGCTCGGCGTCACGGTCGGCCAGGGCCCGCTGCTCCAGAGCACGAACCCCCTCGACATCGCGATCGAGGGCGACGGCTACTTCCAGGTCAAGCGGCCGGACGGCTCGACCGCGCTCACGCGCAACGGCCAGCTGCAGGTGGACGCCAACGGCCAGATCGTCACCTCGAGCGGCAACCCGCTCGTGCCGCCGATCACGCTGCCGAAGGGCACGGCCGCCTCCGACCTCGCGATCGGCCCGGACGGCACGGTCACGACGAGCACCGGCACGAAGCTCGGCCAGATCCAGCTGATGACGGTCGCCGCCCCCGACCAGCTCCAGGCGCTCGGCGACGGGCAGTTCGCGGTGAACGCGAGCAGCGGCTCGCCGGTGAAGGCGACGGGGCAGATCAAGCAGTACTTCCTCGAGGGCTCGAACGTCGACGTCGCCGACGCCCTCACGAACATGATCCAAGCGCAGCGGGCCTACGAGCTCTCCAGCCGCGCCGTCTCGACCCAGGACCAGCTCCTCCAGATGGCGAACGAGCTCAGGCGCTGATGTCGTCGCTCGGCCCCTCCACCTCGCTCAGCCCCGTCGACCAGGCGCTCCTGCCGGCCGACGTCCGCGCGGGCGGGAAGCAGGCGCAGCAGCTCTACTCGGTGGCGCTGCAGTTCGAGAGCATGCTCGTCGACCAGCTCACGACGCAGCTCGCCCAGACGAGCGGCCTCGACGGCTCCCAGGACGACTCGGGCGACGGCACGAACACGTCGCCGTACGCATCGATGCTGCCGTCGGCGATGTCGCAGGCGGTCACCGACGGCGGCGGGCTCGGCCTCGCCGAGCAGCTCTACCAGGCGATGGCGCTCCAGCAGAAGGCGGCGAAGTGAGCGCCCTCCCGGCCATGGTCGACCGCCGCGCCCCGCTCCGCCCCGGCGAGCTGCTCGCGCACCTGGAGTCCCAGGTCGAGTCGTCGCGCCGGCTGCTGCAGGCGCTGATCTCCCAGACCGAGGCGATCCGCGACCACAAGGTCGAGGACGTCCTGCTGCGGCTGCGCGACATCCAGGTGGAGGTCGCCGGGCGCGCCCGGATCGAGCTCGACCGCGAGGCGCTGCTCGAGCGCGCCGGCCACGCCCTCGGCCTCGCCCCGGACGTCGTCGACCTGAACGCCATGCTGCCGCTCCTGCCGCTCGAGGAGCGCGCCCCCGCGCTCGCGCTGAGCGCGGAGCTCAAGGGGCTCGTCAAGGAGATCGAGCGCGTCCACGCGCACAACCGGATCCTCATCCGGCAGGAGCTCGCGTTCGTCGACCACCTGCTCCGCGCGATGTCCGGCACCCCGCAGGGCGGCTATACGCCGCAGGGCGCCGCCGGCACTCCCGCCCCCGTCCAGCTCGCGACCCTCGACTTCAGGGCCTGACCGTGGCGATCTCGACCTTCATGGGGCTGGAGACCGCGCTGCGCGGGATCCTCGCGCAGCAGGAGGCGCTCGACACGAGCGGCCACAACATCGCGAACGCGAACACGCCCGGGTACACGCGCGAGACCGTCGCGCTGACGCCGTTCTACCCGTATCCCGCGTACTCGATCGACAACCCGCAGGGCGGCAGCCAGATCGGCGGCGGCGTCGACGCCGGGACGATCAGCCGCGCCCGCGACGCCTACCTCGACAACCAGTACCGGACGCAGAACTACAAGAGCGGCTACGACCAGGCGCTCACCGACGGGCTGCAGCAGGTCGACCAGACGCTCGCCGAGCCGTCCGACAACGGCCTCTCGAGCCTCTTCTCCCAGTTCTACTCGGCCTGGCAGAACGTCGCGAACGACCCGCAGTCGGTGCCGGCGCGGCAGGCGCTGATCCAGTCGGGCAAGGCGCTCGCCGACGGGATCAACTCGCTCGACAGCCAGCTCTCGACCTACGTCTCGCAGAACCAGACGCTCGAGTCGCAGACGATCACCGACCTCAACTCGTACACGACGCAGATCGCGTCGCTGAACACGCAGATCAAGAACGCAATGGCCGTCGGGATCACGCCGAACGACCTGCTCGACCAGCGCGACGCTCTCGTCGACAAGGTGCAGAACCTCGTCAACGCGACGCCGACCGACAACGGCGACGGCACGATCTCCCTCTACGTCGGCAGCGGCGCGAACAAGGTCGACCTGGTCGACACGAGCAACGTCCAGCACGCCGTCCAGCTCGACGGGACCGGCCAGAACCTCGAGTGGAACCCGCCCGGGACGCCGGCGGTGCTCGCGCCGCTGACGACCGGCAAGCTCGGCGGCCTCGTCCAGTACGGCAACAACGTGCAGAGCTACCTCACGAGCCTGCAGGGCGTCGCGACGCAGCTGATCTCGGACATGCACACCGCCCAGCAGGCGGGCATGGACCTCTACGGGCACACGGCCACGACCACCCCGGCCGTCACGGACTTCTTCGACACCGGGAGCCCCGGCCAGCTGATCGGCGTCACCGCCGCGATGCAGGCCGACCCGAACCTCGTCGCCGCCGCCGACCCGACGAAGGGCCTCGCCGACGGCTCGAACGCGATCGCCGCGGCGAGCATGACCTCGGCGTCGAACCTCTACCAGACCCTCGTCACGACGATCGGCAGCGACGCGCAGGCCGCGCAGCGCGCCAACGACGCGTCGACCTCGCTGCTGCAGTCGATCTCGAACCGGCGCCAGTCGGTGATGGGCGTCTCGCTCGACGAGGAGATGACGAACCTCCTCCAGTTCCAGCGCGGCTACCAGGCCTCCGCCCGCGCCCTGACGGCGATGGACGACATGGTCAACCTCCTGATCAACCGCACCGGGAGGACGGGGCTGTGATCCGCATCACCTCGGGCATGACCGCGGCGGACGTGCTGGCGAGCATCGAGTCGATCAACGACCGGCTCGCGAACACGCAGAACATCCTCGCGACCGGCAAGCAGATCAACCAGCCGTCGGACGACCCGTACGGCACGGCGCGCTCGCTCGACCTGCGCGGCAACCTCGCGCAGACGAAGCAGTACGAGACGAACGTCGGCGAGGCGCAGTCCTGGCTCACCGTCACGGACACGGCGCTCGGCAACATCAGCGACCTCGTCAACCGCGCCCGCACGCTCGTCGTGCAGGCGGCGAACGGGACGCTCGGCCAGAGCGACCTCCAGAACATCTCGACCGAGCTCACGCAGATCATCGACTCGGTCAAGAACGAGGCGAACGCCCAGTACGCGGGCCGCTACGTCTTCGCCGGCACCTCGGCGAACCAGCCGTACACCACGGCGAACGACAACTACAACGGGGACGCCAACGCGGTCACTCGCGAGATCGGCCCCGGAGTCAAGCTTCAGATCAGCACGATCGGCTCGAACGCCATCGGCGACGGGACGACCGGGCTGTTGAAGGCACTGCGTGACGTCGTCAGCGACCTCAACGCAGGAAACCAGACTGGCCTGCAGTCGACCGATCTGCAGCAGATCGACACCGCCCAGAACCAGCTCCTCAACGAGCGGGCGAAGGTCGGTGCGATCTCGAACCGGCTCGACACCGCGTCGAACCGGCTCGCGCAGCTCGAACAGGTCAGTACGTCCCAGCTCTCGACCACGGAGGACGCCGACATGGCGAAGACCATGATCGACCTCTCCCAGGAGCAGGCCGTGTACCAGGCGGCTCTCCGGGCGGGGGCGAATCTCCTGCAACCGTCCCTCATGGACTTCTTGCACTAAGGAGGGAGGCACCATGCACGTTGAAAGCACCCGCTTCGGTGCAATCGAGGTCCGCGACGACGCGGTCATCGACTTTCCGGACGGGCTCATCGGTCTCCCGGGCTATCGGTATGCGCTCATCGCGCAGAGCGCCGACTCGCCGTTCTACTGGCTCCATTCGGTGGACGAGCCGGCAATCGCCGTCCCGGTGACCAACCCCTGGCTGTTCTTCCCGGACTACGAGGTGAAGATCTCCGACGACGACACGCAGCGGCTCGAGCTGCAGGGTCCGCAGGGCGTCGAGATCTTCACGGTCGTCCGGGCCTGCTCCGAGCTGGCGGACTTCACGACCAACCTCGCCAGCCCGGTGGTCATCCATGCCGAGCGCCTGCTCGGCCGGCAGGTCATCAACGAGGTCGGCGGTTACGCTGTCCGGCAACCCCTGTTTTCTGAGGTGGAGCTGGACGACGTCCGACCGACCAGCCTTGGCGTCCAGGTGGCGGCCACGGCGTAGGAGGCACAGCATGCTCGTGATCACTCGCAAATCTGGTGAGCGGATCAACCTCGGAGACGACATCATCGTGACCGTCCTCGAGGTGTCCGGCTCGTCGGTGCGCATCGGTATCGAGGCGCCCGCCGACGTCCGGATCTTCCGCCACGAGATCTGGGAGGCCGCGGCGCGGGAGAACCGCGCGGCGGCGGAGACGAGCGTGGACGAGCTTCCGTCCCCCAAGCACACGACGTCGTAACACGCGAAAGGACTCGCATCCATGTCCCTCAGGATCCAGACCAACATCGAGGCGTTCGACGCCCACCGCAACCTCGTCACGACCGAGAACAACCTCTCCAAGTCGATGGAGCGGCTGTCCTCGGGCTTCCGGATCAACCGGGCCGCGGACGACGCGGCCGGCCTCGCGATCAGCGAGAAGCTGACGTCGCAGATCGGAGGCCTCCAGCAGGCCCAGCGCAACGCGCAGGACGCCGAGTCGCTCGTGCAGACGGCGGAAGGCGCGATGAGCGAGGTCCAGGCGATGCTCCAGCGCATCCGCGACCTCGCGGTGCAGTTCAACAACGGCACGCTCTCGACGAGCGACGCGGCGGCGATCACCGCCGAGGTCGCGCAGCTGTGCGCCGAGATCGACCGGATCGGCTCGCAGACGCAGTTCAGCGGCATCCCGCTGCTCACCGGCAACACGACGCTGTCGTTCCAGATCGGCGCGGACGACGGTCAGACGCTGTCGGTCAGCGGCATCCAGCTGTTCGGCTCGAGCGGCACCGTCAACCCGTCGATCCTCTCCTGGACGTACGGCACCCCGGTGTCGCTGTCCTCGATCGACGCGGCCATCGACGGAGTGTCGGCGGACCGCGCCAACTTCGGCGCCGTCCAGAACCGCATCGATCACACCCTCAACAACCTCGCGACGTACGAGGAGAACCTCTCGGCGTCGGAGAGCAGGATCAAGGACGTGGACATGGCCAGTGAGATGGTCAACTTCACGAAGCTCCAGATCCTGCAGCAGGCGGGCACGGCCATGCTGGCTCAGGCGAACCAGACTCCGTCGACGGTTCTGCAGCTCCTGCGCTAGTCGCGGTCGTCGTCCCCGTTCCCTCAGCGGAGAGCCCCGGTTCCGTCGCCGGGGCTCTCGCATTTTCGGGGTTCGGGGGGAACCCAGGGTTCCCCCCGAGGCCCCTCTCCTTCTTAGTTGCGAGTGGCCGGTCGAGCTCAGCGCTCCCGGCCAGAGCGCGGTCTGGCCTCCGCGCGCACGCGGCAGTTCATCCTTGGACGGTTGTGGACCAGCCGTCCTGCCGTCGGACGGTCACGAAGCTCGCCGCGGCCAGAGCGTGCGCGTAACCGGCGGTTACGCGCACGCGAACGAGCGCCGGGGCACGCCGCGCAGCGGCCTGCGCCGGCGCGACGGCCGAACGGCTCGTCGACAGAGCATCGAACGATGAGCTCGCTCCCGCGCGCGGAGGGCAGACCGCGCTCTGCCCGGGAGCGCTCGAGACGACCGACCACTCGTAAGCCAAAGGGAGGAGGCTCGCGGGGGAACCGCAGGTTCCCCCGCGGTCCACGAGTCGGGGCGGTCGAATGACCGCCCCGGACCCGCGTCGTCCCCTGTGTTATGTCCGCCCCTGCGGGGGGCGACCTCAGCGGAGCAGCTGAAGCACCGCCTGAGGCTGGGTGTTGGCCTGCGCGAGCATCGCCGTGCCGGCCTGCTGCAGGACCTGCAGCTTGGTGAAGTTGACCATCTCGGAGGCCATGTCCACGTCCTTGATGCGAGACTCGGACGCCGACAGGTTCTCCTCGTAGGTCGCCAGGTTGTTCAGCGTGTGATCCAGGCGGTTCTGGATCGCGCCGAAGTTGGCCCGGGCCTGCGACACGCCGTCGATGGCGGCGTCGATCGACGACAGCGACACGGTGCCGCTGAAGTTGAAGACCGACGAGCTGACGGTGGTGCCGAACAGCTGCACCGCGTTGACGGTGAGCGTCTGGCCGTCGTTGGCGCCGACCTGGAAGTTGATCGCGGTCGTACCGGTGAGCAGAGCGATCCCGTTGAAGGACGTCTGCGAACCGATGCGGTTGACCTCAGCGCAGAGCTGGGCAACCTCGGCCGTGATCGCGGCCTGGTCGGACGAGGACAGGGTGCCGTTGTTGAACTGCACCGCCAGGTCACGCACACGCTGCAGCATCGACTGCACCTCCGCCATCGCACCCTCAGCCGTCTGCACCAGCGACTCCGCGTCCTGCGCGTTGCGCTGGGCCTGGTCGAGGCCGCTCACCTGCGCACCGAGGCGCTGGCTGATCGCCAGGCCCGCCGCGTCGTCGGCAGCCTTGTTGATCCGGAAGCCGCTGGACAGCCGCTGCATCGAGGTGGCCAGCTGGTTCTCGGTGTTGACGAGGTTCCGATGCGCGTCGAAAGCCTCGATGTTCGTCTGGATCCGAAGGGACATGAGGCTCTTCCTCCTTGAAGACCGAAAGTCCCGCCGAACGGCATCCTGCCGCTCGGGCCCGCACCGGCGGTGCGCGCACAGTCTTCATCGGCGCTGGAGGGGAGGGGTTTAGGCAGCTTCACTCGATCGAGTGACGGCCGATTACCTCTTCGATGAGCATCGAGGACGTGCTCGCCCGCGTGGCACAGCTCGAGACCGTGCCGACGGCCGCTGCGGCGCCGGCGGCCGCGCCTTCGCAGACCGATTTCGCCGCCACGCTCGCCCAGTCGAGCGAGCTCGCATCGCTCCAGAGCGCGATCGACCCGTCGCTGCTCGACCCTTCCTCGAGCCAGGACCCGCTCGCCGCGGGCCAGGCGACGGCGACGCCCGACAGCCTTCTCAGCGCGCTCCAGCAGCTCCTGCCGGCCACGAGCACGGCGGCCCCGGCCGCGGCGCCGAGCCCGTCCGGGAGCGCCGGCCCCCGCGTTCTCGCTGCGGCGGAGACGCAGGTCGGCCAGAGCGAGCAGCCGCCCGGCTCGAACGACGGGCCGGCGATCCAGGCGTACCGCAGCGCCGTCCCCGGCTCGCAGGCCGGCGACCCGTGGTGCGCGGAGTTCGTCTCGTGGGCGGCGGCGCAGGCGGGCGCGCCGATCGGCGACGGCGGCACGGGCTTCCGCTCGGTCGCCGCGCTGACGAGCTGGGCCTCCCAGACCGGCCGCCTCCTCCCCGCCGGCTCGACGCCGCAGCCGGGCGACCTGATCCTCTTCGGCGATCGCCATGTCGGCATCGTCGAGTCGGTCGAGGCCAACGGCACGATCGACACGGTCGAGGGCAACTACGGCAACGCCGTCCAGCACGTGAAGCGCAGCCCGTCCGAAGCCACCGGCTTCGTCCGTCTCTAAGACGCCTTGAGCCGAAGGCGAAGCGTGGCAAAGCGCGCTTCGCCGCAGGCAACCCCGCTCCCGCAGACGACGCGGAGCGGCCTCGGCGGGCGGGCGAGAAGCGGAGCATGAGCGGACGGGAGACCGCGCTCTCCCGTCCGCGAATCCCGAGAAACACCGAGGCCGCCCTTACGGGCGGCCTCGGGTCTTCGCGTCCCCCGGCGAAAGGTGTTACCTCAGCAGCGAGAGCACTGCCTGCGGCTGCTGGTTGGCCTGTGCGAGCATCGCCGTGCCGGCCTGCTGCAGGACCTGCAGCTTGGTGAAGGCGACCATCTCCGAGGCCATGTCCACGTCCTTGATGCGGCTCTCGGACGCGGAGAGGTTCTCCTCGTAGGTCGACAGGTTGTTCAGCGTGTGGTCGAGCCGGTTCTGGACGGCGCCGAACGTCGCGCGAGCCTGCGAGACGTTGTCGATCGCAGCGTCGATCGACGAGAGCGACACGGTGCCCGTGAAGGTGAGGGCAGCCGGGTCGACCTTGTTGCCGGTGCCGAACAGCTGCACGGTCGAGACCGTGAGCGTCTGGCCGTCGTTGGCCCCGACCTGGAAGTTGATCGAGCCCGAGCCGGTGAGCAGCGCGATCCCGTTGAAGGACGTCTGCGAGCCGATTCGGTCGATCTCCGCGCAGAGCTGCGCGACCTCGGCCGTGATCGCGGCCTGGTCGGACGAGGACAGGGTGCCGTTGTTGAACTGCACCGCGAGATCACGCACGCGCTGCAGCATCGACTGCACCTCGGACAGGGCACCTTCGGCCGTCTGCACCATCGACTCGGCGTCCTGCGCGTTGCGCTGAGCCTGGTCGAGGCCGCTGACCTGCGCGCCGAGGCGCTGGCTGATCGCCAGGCCCGCCGCGTCGTCGGCAGCCTTGTTGATGCGGAAGCCGGAGGACAGCCGCTGCATCGACTGCGAGAGCTGGTTCTCCGTGTTGACGAGGTTGCGATGCGCGTCGAACGCATCGATGTTCGTCTGGATCCGAAGGGACATTTACCGCTTCCTCCTTGAAGCTCGATGCAGTCCCGGCGACTTGCCGTGCCGACGTCCTGTCGACAACGGGGGTGATCGGTCGCTCGCTTCGGTTCTTTAGATGCGAATGTCGAGGTGCGGGCCGTCGCCGTCGCCGGCGTCGTCCTGCAGCTCCTCGTCGCTCGGCTCGCTGCCGTGCCGCTCCGGCTCGTCGCGCTCCTCTTCCTTGCGCTCCTCGACGCGGCGGTGCGGCTGGACGGGCTCGAGCGGGCGGAGCCCGATCGGGCGGATCGGGTCGATGCTCACGTCTCACCTCCGGTGGCGGCGCGCTGTCGCCTGCGCTCTCCGGCCGCGCGGATGGCCGCGGCCGCCTGCGCGCGCAGGAGGTGGCGCCAGATCGTGACGCCGGCAGCCCAGGCCGCGGTCGAGCCGACGATGCCGCCGATCAGGGCGCGCAGCGCCGCGTTCGGCATGGGCATGCCCTGCCGCGCGGAGACGAGGTAGACGAGGAAGAAGCCGATCAGCCCTCCCCACGACTTCATCCGCCGCACCGCGCTCCGGGCTCGGGGCGAGCCGGAGATGGAGATGACCGAGGACTCCTCCTCGCCCTGCTCGGGCTCGGCGGCCTGCTCCTTGACCTCTTTCTTCTTGCTCACGCTCCCCTCCCGCTGCGGCGCGCGAGCTGCGCGCGCATGATCGAGAAGATGGTGCGAATGATGCGCTCCCGGTCGGCCGACGACATGTCCTCGAACTCGAGGCCGTAGACGTCGCCCGCGATGTGACGGCGGACGACGGCTTCGGTCTCGATGAAGCCACGCTCGGGCAGCTCGAAGCGCACCCAGAACCGGTCGCCGATGTGGAGGCGGCGCGGGATCCGCGCCTGCATTCCGCCACCGGAGAGGTCGTACACGGAACCGATCATCGGCGGCGGGTCGTGCTCGTCGTCGGCGACGATCTCCCACACCTGCAGGCCGAGCGAGACCGGCAGCCTGACGTTGTCGCGGCGCTGGACTCCCTGCGCCTGCCCGATCAGCTCGACGATGATCGCCGGCACCCGCAGCTTCGCGTCGCCGAGGACGCGGACCTTGATCTGGCGCGGCCCCTCGTCCGGCGTCCACTCCAGCTCGAGCTCGTCGCCCGAATGGAGCGGCACGTCCACCCCGTCCCGCGACGGCGTCGCGATCGCGACCCGGTCCGGGCGCGCCTCGTCCGCGTGCTCGACGCGGGACGTGAGCCCCTCCGGGAAGCGGCGGGAGCGGAGGACGATGCGGGTGTTGACCTCGATCATCTGCCTGCCTAGACCAGGACGCGCTCCGCGAGCTCGAAGGCGTCGGGGACGCGCAGCTCGGTGTCGCTCATGAGATAGGAGATCGGCCGCTTCGTCCCGATCGCGAGACCCACGGCTCCCCCGACCCGGGGATCCTTGTTGAGGTGGCTGACCATGATGTGGGTGTAGTCGATGCGCCCGGCGAGCGCGGACGACATGGCGCTCGCCGCGTCGGCGGTCATGCCGGCCGTGCAGACGAGGTGTACCGAGTTGACGCCCACCTTGTCGAGCATCCGGGCCAGGCGCTCGATCCCGTTCGGGTCGGTGTGCGCGAACGCCGGGGTGTCGACGACGATCAGGCCGTACGAGGCGAGCCGCTGCAGGGCGAAGTCGACCTCGTCGAGGCTCGACGCGACGTCGAATCCGACCTCGGGCGTGTCGAGCAGCGCGCCGAGACCGAGGGCCGTCCGCGGGCTCTCGAGGCTCAGCACCGCGGACGAGATGCGCGCGTGCGAGTACGCCTGCGCGATCGCGGCGGCGGCGGCCGTGCGGCCGGAGCCCGTCGGCCCGACGACGGCCAGGACGTGCCTGTCCTCCGTCCAGCCGGTCGCGACCGGGATCTGCTGGGCGAGGGCGACCTTCACCTGGTCGGCGAGGGGCTTGTCGGCCGAGAAGAGCGAGCTGTGCCGGAGCACCGAGCCGATCAGCGAGGCGACCGGTTCCGAGGAGAGGCCGGCCCAGACGAGCGAGTGGCCGACGCCGATGCCCTCGTAGATCGGGTTGCCGTTCGGGACGGACACCGGGGACGAGGCGAGCGGCGGAGCGGCCTGCGGAGCGGCGGGCTGCGCCGGCTGCGGCTCCGGCTCGGGCGCCGGCGCCGCGACGGGGGCGGGCGCCACCGGGGCAGCCTCCTGGAGCGGCTGCGGCTGCCGCGCGGTCGCGGCGAGCTCGTCGACGAGGGCCGCGAACGAGGACGCCGTGTGCGCCGGCTCCTCGATCTCGTCCTCGTCGTCCTCGTAGTCGTAGGCCGCCGGAGCGGGCTGCGGCGCGGCGGCGGCGGTCGTGCTGCCGTCGTCGTAGGCGTCGAGCAGCAGGCTCGGCGGGACGGCGGCCGCGCGGGGCGTGCCGGGGCGCGCCTCCACCTCGAGCACCTTCTTGCCGAAGAAGCCGCCGATGCCGCCGACGATGCCGTCGCGCTGGCGGGTGATGACGGCGTCGGGCCCGAGATCGTCTGCGATCTTCGGCAGGAGCTCCTCGAGCGACTCGCCGCGGTACGTCTTCGTATCTGTGTGGCCGTTGATCATGCTGCGATCACTCCTGTGGTCTCGACGCGGACACCGGGCCCGATCTCGGTGTAGGCGAGCACGGGCAGATGGGGGAAGGAATGCTCGACGAGCCGGCGCAGATGCCGCCGGATGCGGCTCGAGCAGATGAGGACCGGGCGGAGCCCGAGGGCGGTGACGCTCTCGACCTGCGCGGCGAGCGCGGCGACGAGCGCCTGGGAACGGGACGGATCCATGGCGAGGATCTCGCCCTCGTTGGTCTGGGTGACGGACTCGGCGACCTCCTGCTCGAGCGTCGGCTCGAGCGCGATCGCGCGGAGCGTCTCCGACTCGACGAGGTCGGCCGTGATCGTTCGGGCGAGCGCGGCGCGCGCGTACTCCGCGAGGATGTACGGGTCGCGCGTGACCGTGGAGCGGTCGCCGATCGTCTCGAGGATCGTGCCGAGGTCGCGGATCGGGACGCCCTCGCGCAGGAGCTGCTGGAGGACGCGCTGGACGGCGCCGATGCCGAGCTTCTCGGGCACGACGTCCTCGACCGCCGCGGCGTTGAGCTCCTTGAGCTCGTCGAGCAGCTTCTTCGTCTCCTGGCGCGTGAGCAGCTCGTCGGCGTGGCGGCGGATGCTCTCGGTCAGGTGCGTGACGATGACCGACTCGGAGTCCACGACGGTGTAGCCGAGCGCCTCGGCCTCGCTGCGGCGTTCCTCCTCGATCCAGGTCGCGGGCAGGCCGAACGCCGGCTCCGTCGTCGGGATGCCGGGCAGGTCGCCGGTCACGTCGCCGGGGTTCATGGCGAGCTGGTGGCCGGGGACGACCCGGCCGCGCGCGACCTCGCCGCCGCGGATCCGGATCACGTACTGGTGCGACTCGAGCGTCGCCTCGTCGTGCACGCGCACCGGCGCGATGATCAGGCCGAGCTGGGAGGCGATCTGCTTCCGGATCACGCCGACGCGGGCGAGCAGCGAGCCCCCGGAGCCGGCGTCCGCCATCGGCACGAGCCCGAAGCCGATCGCGAGCTCGAGCGGGTCGACGGAGACCGCGGAGGCCTCCTGCGGCTGGAGCGACTTCCGCGCCTTCTCGCGCTCGGCCAGCGCCTTCTGCTCCGCCTCGGCCTTCTTCTCGCTGCCGAGCGCGCGGCCGACCATGAACAGGGTGCCGCCGATGATGAACAGCGGCAGCTTCGGGAGCCCGGGGACGAGGCCGATCAGGACGATCAGCGCGCCGGCGAACTTCGGCGCCCGCGGCAGGCCCATGACCTGCTTCATCACGTCGGAGCCGAGGTCGCCCTCGCTCGCGGAGCGGGCGACGAGGATGCCCGTGCCCGTCGAGATCAGGAGCGCCGGGATCTGCGCGGCGAGGCCGTCGCCGATCGTCAGCACCGAGTACGTGTGGATCGCCTGCGAGAACGTGACGTGGCGCTGGAGGATCCCGACGGCCATCCCGGCCAGGAGGTTCACGAAGACGATCACGATCCCTGCGACCGCGTCGCCCTTGATGAACTTCGAGGCGCCGTCCATCGCGCCGTAGAAGTCCGCCTCGCGCGCGATGTCCTTGCGGCGCTGCTTCGCCTCCTCGTCGGTGATCTGGCCGGCGTTCAGGTCGGCGTCGATCGCCATCTGCTTGCCCGGCATCGCGTCCAACGTGAAGCGGGCAGCGACCTCGGCGATGCGGCCGGAGCCGTTCGTGATCACGACGAACTGGATCACGACGAGGATCAGGAAGATCACGAGGCCGATCACGAGGTTGCCGCCGGCGACGAACGAGCCGAACGCGTGCACGACCGAGCCCGCGTCGCCGTGCAGGAGCACGAGACGCGTGACGCTGACGTTGATCGCGAGCCGGAAGAGCGTCGTGATCAGGAGCAGGGACGGGAAGGACGCGAAGTCGAGCGCCTTCGGCACGTACATCGTCGTGATCAGGATCGTGAGCGCGCCGGCGAGGTTCGCCGCGATCAGGAGATCGAGCAGCGGGCTCGGCAGCGGCACGATCATCATCAGCACGATCACGACGACGGCGACCGCGGCCGCGACGTCGGCGTGCTTGAGCATGCGCTTCAGGAGGCCGCTCATCTCGCGGCCTCCCATGCCGCCGCAGGCCCGCGCAGCAGGCCCCGACGCATGAAGGGGACGACTCCTTCACGCACAGCCTTCCGGTTATCGGCCGCAGGCATCCCTGAGTTGAGGGGTTTCCGATCAGGCAATGCCGAGCCTCCGAAGCTTCCCGCTGCGGCGCATGACGGCGGCGATCACCTCGGCGACGGCGACGAAGAACTCCTCCGGGATCAGCTGGCCGATCTCGACCGCCGCGTAGATGCCGCGGGCGAGCGGCGGGTCCTCGACGATGGGGACGC
>JAFAIV010000250.1 GCA_019236545.1 Actinomycetota bacterium
GTTCCCGTTCGCGTCCTCGCCGGCCGCGTACCGAGCGACGCTCGCCGGGCTGATCGAGCTGCTCCGGCGCGACCCGCCCGCGCGCGTCGTTCCGGGCCACGGGCCCGAGCACACCGCCGCCGAGGCGATCGAGGTCGCGCACGAGGACCTCGACTACCTCTGGCGCCTCCACGACGCCGTCCTCGGCGATGGGGAGCCGCCGCAGCCGCCGCGCGCCGCCTCCGACGACCTGATGCCGATGCTCGCCGCGAACGCCGAGGCGCAGCGGAGGGAGCTGGAGGCGGGAGCGCCGAGCGGCGCCCCCGCCTCCGAGTGAGCTACGGCTTGACGGTGACCGCGGCCGAGGTCGCCGTGAACGCGCCGACCGTCGCCGACGCGCAGCCGGCGGGCGCGACCGACGCGGGCAGCGGCGTCGAGCACGCCGTCTGAGACTCCGCGCCCGTCACCTTCGCGGTGAACTGCACGGGCTTCTTGCCGGTGACCTTCGCCTTCGCGGAGAACGACCCGCCCGAGGCGGTCGCTGTCGCGATCGGGGTCGCGCCGCGGTAGATCGTCACCGTGCCGCTGCCGGCGCCGCCGACCGTGCCGCTGAGCGCGGCGACGTGCGTCTTCTTGTTCAGCTTCGCCGAGAGCGTCACGGAGCCGCTGCCCACGATCGAGCGGGCCTCGAACGTTCCGGCGAGGTTCGGCGTGCCCTTCGTCGGCGTGTACGGCGTGATCAGCGTCTCCCACGGCGTCGTGCTCGTGCCGGAGAAGACGCCGGTGACGGTGAACTCCGCGTCGAGGAGCTGCGCGCCGAACGCCGCGCGGCCGGGCGTCCCGGTGGGCACGTCCGGCGGCGGCAGGCACGTCCGCAGCTCGTACGCGTACCCCGTCGGCCCGGTCAGGACGTACATCGGCACCGCGAGCGTCTGGCCCGCGACCGAGAGGTTGAGGATCCAGACGGCCGCCGGTGTCGCGCCCTGCAGGCACGGCGTGTACGAGGCGGAGCCGACCTGGTCGAGCGTGCTGACGAGCACCTGCCCGGTGAGCGGCAGCGTCAGCTGTGTGTCGTACGAGTACGCCGTCGCGCTCGGGATCGAGCCGATCGCCGAGCCGGCGGACTGCCCGAACGTCCCCGTGTAGCCGCTCGGGACGAGGATGTTCAGCACCGCCGGCGGGTCGCTCGTCTTCGGCAGCGTGACGTGGATGGTCGTGGACGTGCCGGAGACCGACACGCCGACCGTCCCGGTGTTCGCCGCGAGGGCCGAGCCTGCCGCCACGAGCGCCACGGCTGCGGCCGCCGCGAGCGCCTTCACGAGTCTCCTGCTCATCCCAGCGTTCCTCCTGTCGTGTCAGCCCGTCGGCAGCGGCTTCCCGAGGACGTTCCAGTAGCCGTTGCCGTAGCGGACGAGATACGTGCTGCCGATCGGGTGGTGGTCCTGCGGCGAGGTCGCGATCGTGATCCCCGGGAGCAGGAACGGGTTCGTCTCCTTCAGGTGCGTGGCCGCGGCGAGCAGGCTCGCGCGGGTCGGGTTCCTGCCTGCGCCGCGCAGCGCGTCCACCAGCGCGTACGCGGCCATCATCCCGTAGAGGTGCGCGACCGCGTTCGGGTCCTCGTGCGGCAGGTAGCGCTTCATGATCTGGCCGTAGAGGACGACCCCCGGCGCGGACTGCTGCGTCGGGTTCGTCGGGTCGTGCAGGAACGCGGTCGAGATCGCGCCGTCGCCGGCGGTCTGGCCGGCGTTCAGCTTCACGATCTTCATCACCGCCGGGTCGATCGAGACCGAGCTGACGTACTCCTGCGGCGACCAGCCGATCCGGTCGGCGGTGACGATCGCGCTGATCGCCTGCGTCGGCAGCGCGAAGATCACGAACGTGTCGGCGCCGGTGGCCTTCAGCGAGAGCACCTGGGACGCGACGGTTGCCTCGGTCGGCGTGTAGCTCTGCGTCCCGACGATCTGCGACGCCTTCGCGCCCAGGCCGGACTGGAGCCCGGCGAGCAGCTCCTTGCCGTAGGTGTCGTCCTCGTAGAGCACCGCGATCTTCGCGCCGGGCGCCGTCGCGGCGATCCGCTTGCCGTAGATCGCGCCCTCGCCGCCGAAGGTCGGCAGCATCCCGATCGTCCACGGGCCGCCGAAGCCCGCCGCGCCGGTCCCTGCGAAGAGGCCGGGCACCTGCTGCTGCGCGAGGTACTGGCGGATCGCGAGCGACTGCTCGGTGCCGATCGTGTTGAAGATCGCGAAGACCTTGTCCTGCTCGACGAGCTGCTGCGTGAGCTCGACGGTCTGGGACGGGTCGTAGCCGTCGTCGAGGTAGCGGTAGACGATCTTCCGGCCGTAGATGCCGCCGTGCGCGTTGACGTACTGGAAGTACGCGTTCGCGCCGGAGAGGACGGGCTCGTACGCCGACTCGCTGCCGGTGAGCGGGCCGGTGCCGCCGATCAGGATCTGCGTCTTCGTCACGCCCGGCGTCCCCGCGGCGGCGGGCGCGGCGAGGACGAGGGCGGCGAACGCCGCGAGCGCGAGGCGCTTCACTTCGACACCGGCTTCTGCAGGAGCGAGAGCTTCAGCGTCGCGCGGCCGAGCGTGATCCCCGAGCCCGGCTGGACGTCGTCGAGGTAGAGCGCGTTCGCGGGCGACTGGACGACGCTCGTCGCGCCGAGCGTGACGGTCAGCTTCGCGCCGCGCGGGACGAGGACGGACTCGTTCATGAAGCGGATCGTCGCAGTCCCGCTCGCGCCGTTCAGCTTCACGCCTCCCGCCGTGATCGGCGTCTGGCTGCCCGGCGTGGTCAGGATGGCGACGAGCCGGTCCCAGCCGCTCGCGCCCGAGTACGGGATCGTCAGCGTCGAGTCGCCGAACGTCTCGAACGGGCCGCCCGGGAGGCGCACGCTGCGGACGACCTTGCCGCCGCTCTTGATCGGCGACGTGCCGGGGAGCGAGACGGATGCGGTGCGCGTCGCAGGCAGCGCCGTGAACGACGTGACCGAGCCGTCCCAGGGGTCGTGCGCGAGCGCGACCGCCGGCACCTTCGCGGCCGTCCCGACGACGTACGTCTCGAACCAGTTCACCGCTTCCCCGAGGTAGGTCGGCACCTCGGCGGTCGGGTTCGGCGCGGGCGAGTGGCCGAGGTCGCCGAGGTAGAGCGCCTTCGGCCCCTTGAGGCTCTTGTACGCGGTCAGCGCCTGGTCGAT
>JAFAIV010000090.1 GCA_019236545.1 Actinomycetota bacterium
ACGCCGACCCGACGAAGCTCGTCGCGGTCGGCGACCCGGACGAGCTCGACGCGCTCGAGGCCGTCCTGAAGCCGCGCTTCGCCGGGAAGCTCTTCGTCTCGAAGTCGCTGCCGCACTTCCTCGAGTTCGCGAACCGCGACGTCAGCAAGGGCTCCGGCCTCCAGTTCGTCGCCGACCGGCTCGGCTTCACCGCCGCGGAGACGGTCGCCTGCGGCGACGGCGAGAACGACCGCGAGCTGCTCGACTGGGCCGGCTTCGGCGTCGCCGTCGCCAACGCCCACGAGGACATCCTCGCCCGCGCCGACCTCGTCGTCCCGCCGGTGCAGGAGGAAGGGGTGGCCGCGCTGTTCGAGGCCTACCTAGACTCCCTCGCGTGATCGACGCCCACGCAGCCCGCGCGAACCCGGACGACTTCCGGCGGAAGCTCGCGCGCAAGGGCGCGGCCGAGGCCTTCGACGAGTGGCTCGCCGCGGACGGGCGCTGGCGCGAGCTCGTCCCGCGCGTGGACGACCTGCGCGCGCGCACGAAGCTGAAGGGGAAGCCGACGCCGGAGCAGCTCGAGGAGCTGCGCGGGGTCAAGGACCAGCTGCAGGTCGCCGAGCGCGAGCTCGCGGAGGCGGAGGCGGCGCGCGAGGAGGCGCTCGCGCAGGTGCCGAACCCGCCGGACGACTCCGCGCCCGACGGCTTCACCGACGAGGACGCGGTCGAGCTTCGGCGCGTCGGCGAGCCGGTCGAGCTCGCGGAGGCAAAGGAGCACACGGAGGTCGGCCGCTTCGACATGGAGCGGGCAGCCCGGCTCTCCGGCGCGCGCTTCGGTTACCTGATCGGCGACACGGCGCTCGTCGCGCTTGCGCTCTACCGCTTCGCGATCGACGTCGCCGTCCGCAACGGCCATGTCCCGATGCTCCCGCCCGTCCTCGTACGCGAGGAGGCGATGTACGGGACGGGCTTCTTCCCGACCGACCGCTCGAACATCTACGCGATCGAGAGCGACGAGCTCTACCTCACCGGCACGTCCGAGGTCGGGCTCGCCGGCCTGCACATGGGCGAGATCCTCGACGCCGCGGAGCTGCCGCTCCGCTACACGGCCTTCTCGACGAACTTCCGCCGCGAGGCAGGCGCCGCCGGCAAGGACACCCGCGGGATGTTCCGCGTGCACCAGTTCAACAAGGTCGAGCTGTTCGCGTTCGTCGAGCCGTCCGCCTCGCCCGAGGAGCACGAGCGGCTGGTCGGGATCGAGGAGGAGATCCTGCAGGCGCTCGGCCTGCCCTACCGCGTCGTGAACGTCGCCGCGGGCGACCTCGGGGCCCCCGCCGTGAAGAAGTACGACATCGAGGGCTGGTTCCCGTTCCAGCAGCGCTACCGCGAGCTGACCTCCGCGTCGAACACGACGGACTTCCAGGCGCGGCGGCTCGGCGTCCGCTACCGCGGCGAGTCGGGCGGCCCGCAGCCGGTGCACACGCTGAACGGCACCGCGACGACCGACCGGACGCTGCTCGCGATCCTGGAGAACTTCCAGGGCGACGTGCCGGACGTCCTGCGCCAGTACGGCGCTCCGGCTACCGTCACCCGCTAGCGGCGGGGTGCCGGAGCGGTCGAACGGGGCGGTCTTGAAAACCGCTGACCCCTCACGGGGCCGAGGGTTCGAATCCCTCCCCCGCCGCTCCTAGCTCGGCGCGGCCGGCGTGCTGCCGCCGTACGCCACGACGAACGAGGTCTGGTCTGCGTTGAACGGCGACGGGACGGAGATCGTCCCGGTGCCCCGCTGCGAGAGCACGACCGGCGTGAAGCCGCCGCTCGGCGTGCCCGCCCAGCCGAGGCCGGTGAATGTGACAGGCGGTGAGTACTGGCCGAGCGGCAGCACGCGATTCGTGCCCGCGTCGGTGGCCGCTTCGACGATCCACTCGGCGGACAAGCCCGAGCCTGAGTAGGGCTGCGTCGTGGAGAACGACTGGCCGTTCGTGACGTCCTTGACGGAGATCGTCCACGAGCCGGCCGCGGCCTGCGCGATCGAGATCGTGACGGTGTCGCCGGGGTTGACGGTCATCGTCGAGATGGACGTCGACGGCGCGGGCAGGATCTCCCACCAGGCGTAGGTCGAGACGCTCCCGGACTGGCCGTCCTCGGCGACGCCGGCCTGGATCAGGTCGTTCCCGGAGAACCCGTCGACGCCGATCCACTCGGCCGTGCTGGTCGTCCCTCCTGCCGTCACGGTCGGGACGGTGAACGTGCCGGTGGCCGAGGTGAACCCCGACCCGGTGAGCGCGTACCCAGACCAGTTGCGGCTCGTTTCCGTCGGCCCCACGGGGACGAGCGGCGCCTTGACGGCGAAGGAGAGCTGCGCCGTCGCCGTGTGGCCGGCCGCGTCCGCGACCTGGACGGTCACGGGGAACTGCCCGGAGCTCGACGGCGTCCCCGAGAGCGACCCGCCGGCCGCGAGCGTCAAGCCCGTCGGCAGAGTCCCGGAGGTGAGCGACCAGGTGTAGGGAGGCTTGCCGCCGGCGGCCGCGAGCGTCGCGCTGTAGGCGGTGCCGGTCGTGCCGTCGGCGAGGGAGCTCGTCGTCACGGCGAGCGGCGCGAGCGCGGCGGCCTGGACGACCGTGATCGTCCGCGAGACCTTCCCGCCGCGGCCGGACGCCTGCACCGCGAAGTGCAGGACGACCGCCTGCTGGAGCGTGTTCGCGTCGAGCGAGACCATCCGCGAGGCGCTCCCGGAGGCGCACGAGGCCGCGCCGAGAGCGACCGTCTCCCGCCGGAAGGTGCAGCTCGTCGCGTTCCTCACGCGCACCGTCAGCCGCACGAGCGCGCCGTCCGCCGGCACCTGGAGCGGCGACGCGACCAGCGAGACGATGGCCGGCTTCTTCGGCGCCGCC
Source organism: Actinomycetota bacterium (assembly GCA_019236545.1). Lineage (GTDB taxonomy): Bacteria > Actinomycetota > Thermoleophilia > Gaiellales > Gaiellaceae > Palsa-739. The sequence continues at coordinate 2,874 of JAFAIV010000090.1, forward strand.
GCGGCCGCCGTGGGCACGGCGACGGCCCCGAGCACGGGCAGGCCGACGAGACCCGCAGCGGCCACGACCAAGACGCGCATGCGGAAGCCACCGTAGCCCGCGTCCATAAGATCGGCGTGTGACGTCGGGCGAGGACCTGCGGAAGCTGATGCGGCTGTGGCCGCACGGCGTCTCCGTTCTCAGCGTGGACTACGAGGGCGACCGGATGGGCGTCACGGTCTCGTCGCTCGTCTCCCTCTCGCTCGAGCCGCCGCTCGTCGCGGTCTCGATCGGGAAGCAGGCCTCGTGCTACGAGCTCCTGCGCCGCGCGGGCCGCTTCGCGGTCAGCATGCTCGGCGCCGGGCAGGAGGCGGTCGCGCGGCAGTTCGCGTCCGGCTTCCCGCCGCTCGTCCACTGGCGCGGCATCGAGACGCGCGAGGGCCGCTTCGCGCCGCTCGTCGAGGGCGCGCTCGGCTGGATCGAGGCGGAGACCGAGTCGGAGCACGACGTCGGCGACCACACGCTGTTCGTCGCGCGGCCGGTCTCGATCGAGCAGGG
>JAFAIV010000118.1 GCA_019236545.1 Actinomycetota bacterium
AGCCCGACCGCCTGCGTGAGGATCGTCTTGCCGGCGCCGGTCTCGCCCGTGATCGCGTTCAGCCCGGGCGCGAGCTCGAGCTCGGCCTCGCGGATGAGGACGAGGTTCTCGATGCGCAGCCGCCGGAGCACGCAACGATCGTAGACCCGGCGCCCGACGCCGCCCATTGGCCGTTCCGGCCTAGGGCGTGCTCGTGAAGACGTCGCGGTAGCGGCCGAAGAACGTCGTCTCCGGCAGCGTCGCGAGCAGGCTCCGCTGCTCGCCGAGGCGGATCGTGAGCCGGCCGTCCGGCGGGATGTCGGCGACCCGGTGGCCGTCGACGAGCATCGCTGCGCCGACGTCCGCGGTGATGTTCCGCACCGTCACCTCCGCCCCGCGCCCCACGACCACGGGCCGCGCGTGGAGCGAGTGCGGCGCGATGAACGTGATCGCCATCGCGTCGAGGCCGCGGCTGAGCACCGGCCCGCCGTTGGAGAGGTTGTAGGCCGTCGACCCGGACGGCGTGGCGCAGATCATCCCGTCGCACGGCACCGTCCCGACGTCCTCGCCGCCGACGTCCCACGCGACCTCGATCATCCGGCCGAGCGTCGCGCTCGTGGCGACGACGTCGTTCACGGCGGCGTGCGTCTCGCCGTCGAGCGACGCCGCGAGCGTCGGCAACTCGAGGATCCGGTAGCCGCCGGCGAACACGCGCGCGAGGTCGTCCTCGAGCCGCTCCGGGTCGATCGACGCGAGGAAGCCGACCCGGCCGAAGTTGACGCCGATGACCGGGACGCCGCTGCCGAGCAGCTTCCCGAGCGTGCGGAGGATCGTCCCGTCGCCGCCGAGCGCGATCGCCAGTTGCGCGTCCGCGGGCTCGTCGACGATCGCGACGCCCGCCCGCTCGGCCACGGCGCGCACGCGCCCGACCGCCTCGTTGACGTCCACGCGGCCGTGCGTGACGACCGCGGCCGTCTCAATCGGCGGCGACGGCCTGCTCGATTCGGGCGTCGAGGTCATCGGGAAGCGTCGGCGTCTCGTCCTGCTCGAGGTGGAGGAAGAACTCCCGGTTGCCCTTCGGGCCGGGGAGACCCGAGTCTACGACGCCGCGCACGCTCGCTCCCCACGAGAGCGCCGCCTCGGCGACTTCACGCACCACCCGCGCCCGCACCGCCGCGTCCCGCACGACGCCGCCCTTGCCGACGTCGGCCTTGCCCGCCTCGAACTGCGGCTTGACGAGGACGACCGCGCGCCAGCCGGGCGCCGCGAGCCGCAGCACCGGCGGCAGCGCCGTCCGCACCGAGATGAACGAGACGTCGCAGACGACGAGCTGCGGCGGGAAAGGGAGCGACTCGAGCGTGCGCGCGTTCGTCCGCTCGAGCACGACCACGCGCGGGTCGGCGCGCAGGCGCGGGTGGAGCTGGCCGTAGCCGACGTCGATCGCCGCCACGCGCACGGCGCCGCGCTGTAGGAGGACGTCCGTGAACCCGCCCGTGGACGCGCCGACGTCCGCGCAGTCGAGCCCCTCCACGGTCACGCCGAGCCGGTCGAGGCCGTTCGCGAGCTTCTCGCCGCCGCGCGAGACGTACGCCGCCCCGCGCTCGACCGCGAGCTCCGCGTCCTCGTCCACCTGCTGGCCCGGCTTGTCGTAGCCGGGGACGAGCCCGGCCATGACGAGCGCCTGCGCCTGGGTTCGCGACTCGGCCAGGCCGCGCTCGACGAGGAGCACGTCCAGCCGCTTCTTCACGGCAGGTCGATCCCCCACGTTCCCGCCCAGCCGCCGCCGGGCTCGAGCCGGACGACGCCCTCGCCGGTGCGGAACGCCTGCGGCGGGCACGACATCGGCTCGAGCGCGAGACCGGCGCGTCCGACGTGCGGGTGGTCGCCGGTGAAGGCCTGCACCCAGGGCCAGGCCTCGTCCGCCCAGACGATCGCGCGGCCGGTGTCGATCCGCCAGCCGCCGGGCCGGTACCACGCCTCGTCGAGCTTCCGGTCGTCGATCGGCTCGCCGTCGAGCGAGAGCTCGTCCGCCGGGCCGAGGATGTACGGGTGGTGGCCCATCCCGAACGGCGCGGCCTCCGGGCCGACGTTCTCGACGCTCGAATGGACGCGCAGGCCGCGCTCGGAGAGCCGGTACTCGACGCGCAGCCGCAGCGTGAACGGGTAGCCGGGCTGCGGGTGGAGAGTGTGCGCCATCACGACCCGCGCCGGCTCGACCTCGACCGCGCGCCACGTCGCCCAGCGGATGAGGCCGTGGATCGCCGAGCCGGACGCCGCCTCGGTCAGCGGCAGCTGGAGCTCGCGGCCGTCCCACTCGTACCGCCCCTCGGCGATCCGGTTCGGCCACGGCGCGAGCACCTGGCCGCGCCCGGCGGCGCACATCTCGTCGGCGCCGTAGCCGAGCAGGACGCCGTCCCACGCGCGGATCCCGCCGCCGACCTCCACCACGACGAGGCGCTGGTCGCCCGCGCGCAGCTCGAACTGCTCGCCGGACGGGTGCGTCACGCGGTCCGGACGGCGAGCGAGTCGACGATCTCGCGGAGGACGGCCGTGTCGGCGTCGACCTCCGAGAGCCGAGCCCGCGCCCGGTCGGCCGCCTCGTCGGCGAGCCGCCGCGCGTGGTCGAGGCCGTGCTCGCGGACGTAGCCGTCCTCGTCGAGGATGTCGTCGACGATCTGGAAGAGGAGCCCGAGCTCCTCGGCGAAGTCGCGCCACGGCCCCTGCTCGGCCTCGGGCAGCCCCGCCGCCCAGAGCGCCATCGTCACCGAGGCGAAGAAGAGGCGGCCGGTCTTGAGGCGGTGCACGAGCGCGAGGTCCTCGCCCTCGACCATCGTGTCGAGGTACTGGCCGCCGATCATCCCGAGCGTCGCCTGCGCGAGCTCGCGCGTCACGTCGGAGCGCTCGTAGCGCGCGGTCAGCCGGAAGGCCTCCGCCGCGAGCGCGTCGCCCGCGAGGACGCCGACGCCCTCGCCGAACTTCCTCCACGTAGACGGGTGGCCGCGCCGCTCCTCGTCGTCGTCCATCGCCGGCAGGTCGTCGTGGACGAGCGAGAACGTGTGCACGAGCTCGATCGCGAGCGCCGCCGGCATCACCTGCTGCAGCGGCACGCCGAGGGCCTCCCCGACCGCGAGCGAGATCACCGGCCGGACGCGCTTGCCGCCGACCTCGAGCGAGTAGCGCACCGACTCCGCCTGCCCGTGCAGCTCGGGCCAGAGCTCGAGCGCGTCGAGCGCGTCGTCGACGAGCGCCTTCAGCTCCTCAGGACTGTGCATCGGCCTCCGCCGCGCGCTTCGCCCGCTCCAGCTCCTCCTCCACGGACTTGGCCAGCTCGGACAGCTCGCCGAGGAGCTCGAGCGCGCGCTCCGGCGACCCGCCCTCGCCCTGGGAGAGCTGCTCCAGCTCGCCGCGCGCCGCCTCCAGCCGCGCCAGCAGCTCCTCCGCCCTGCTCAGCGAGTCTTCCGTGCTCATTGCACCCGCTCCCGGCGCCGGCAAAGCCGG
>JAFAIV010000143.1 GCA_019236545.1 Actinomycetota bacterium
CATCACGATCCAGCGCTCGTCCGTCCGCTTCGAGAGGAGCGCGCCCATCGCGAACGCGAACGGGACGCTCAGGCCGACGTAGCCGAGGTAGAGCAGCGGCGGGTGGGCGAGCATGTACGGGTTCTGCAGGCTCGGCACCATCCCGGCTCCGTCGGCGGGCGCGGGCTGCTCGTTGAACGGCGACGAGACGAACGCGAGCATGAACGAGAAGAACGCCGCGACGAGCCCGAGCACCGGGACGACCCATGCGATCAGCTCGCGCGAACGACGGTTCAGCCAGACGGCGAGCGCGCTGTAGCCGGTGAGGATCAGGAGCCAGAGGAGCAGCGATCCCTCCTGGCCGCTCCAGAAGCCGGCGAGCGAGTAGCCGAGCGGGAGCTCCTTGCTCGTGTGCTGGGCGACGTACACGAAGGTCAGGTCGTGTCGGCCGAGCGCGATCCAGAGGACGGCGGCGGCGACGAGGGTCGCCGGGAAGGCGGCGAGCAGCGCGTTCTGGGCGGAGAGCGCGAGTCGGCGCCGCCGCGTCCACGCGCCGACCGACCCGGCGACGAGCGCGTACGCGATCAGCAGGAAGGCGAGGAGGAGCGCGGCGCGCCCGAGGGCGGCCATTACGTCGTCGACTTGGCGGGCGCGTACTTCGACGGGCACTTCGTCGTCAGCGAGCCGGGCTGCGCGACGAACACGCCGTTCCGCATCGCCCCCGAGACGACGACGTGCCGGCCGACCTTGAACAGGTCGGGGACGCTGCCCGTGTAGCTCACGAGCACGCGCGCCGGCGAGTGCATCGTGATGTCCTCGAGCCGGAAGCGCATCGCGGCGGTGTGCCCGTCGCCGCTGACCGGCCCGACGACGGCGCCGACGAGCTGGACGGTCCCGTGCTTGCCCGCGAGCTGGCTCGGCTCGACCTGCGGCGTCCCGGCCCCGGCGACCGCCGTGTAGACGACGAAGATCGCAAGTGCCATCGCCACGGAGAGGGCGATCACGAGCCGCGCAGGACTGGCCTTCACGGGCCGGATTCTACCCCCGGCCTCCGGGAAGACTCCCGGCTAGTGGTCGGGCGTCGGCTGCGGCTTGCGGGCCGGGACGCGGTACCCGTGCTCGTGGCAGAGGGAGCCCGGCGCGTCCTCGGTGAGCGCGTCGCAGTAGCCCTTCCCGTATGCGGCGCGCATGAAGGCTGCGACCACGTCGAGGTTCCACTCGTCGATCTCCCCCGCCTCGCGCCAGAGGTCCGCGAGACGCAGGTCGATGTCGAGCTCGAGAAGCTGGATCCGCGTGGGGTTCTTGGGCATGGCGACACCGTAGAAACAGGGTCGGACGGACTAGGCTCACCGCGTGGGAGAGCTTCGCTACGGCCCTTCCGGCCTGCCCGAGGCGGCCGGTTTCGAGGAGGCCTGCGCCCTCCTGGCCGCCCAGGGATACCGGGCGTGCGAGTTCGGGTTCGCTGGCGGCTTCTGGCTCGACTACGAGGAGGCGCCGAAGCTGAAGGCCGCCGCCGACGCCCACGACGTCGCGCTCTCCGTCCACGCTCCGCTCGCCGCGTTCATGGGCCACGCCGACCGCGGCAAGAAGTTCAAGATGGCCCTCGGGATGCTCGACCACACGGCCGGGCTCGCGAAGGCGGCGGGCGCGCGGCTGATCGTCTTCCACCCCGGCTTCTGGCTCGGCCGCGACCGCGAGCGGACGATCGCGGACGTCGTCGACCAGCTCTGGGACCTGCACGAGCGGCTCGCCGGGAAGGACAGGCTCGTCCCGTTCGGCGTCGAGGTGATGGGCCGCGTGAGCGAGCTCGGCAGCGTCGACGACGTGGTCGAGATCGCCGCGAAGAGCGGCTGGGTCCGCCCGGTCCTCGACTTCGCGCACATGCACGCGACGAGCGACGGTGCGTTCACCGAGGCCGACCGCTTCGCGGAAGCGCTGGCGAAGGTCGACGCGGTGCTGGATCCGGGCGTGCCGTTCCACATCCACTTCAGCGACATCGCGTACGCGAACCGCAACGAGACGAAGCACCTCCCCTATGGCGAGGGGACGCTGCGGGCCGACCCGCTCCGGGATGCGCTCGCCCGCTTCGAGCGGCCCGCGACCGTGATCAGCGAGTCGCCGGACGCCGCCTCGACGCGGTTGATCGCCG